>NZ_JBEZLA010000015.1:0-126255 GCF_040651925.1 Streptomyces sp. NPDC048349
GGTGCCGGATCAGCGTGATGGCGAGGACGAGGGCGCAGACGAGCGCCATGGCGATGGCCAGGACCAGCCATTCGGACACGTGGATTCTCCCGTGGCCGGGGGCGCCGCGACGTCGGACGGCGCGGTGGGCGCGGCCGGCGCGGTCGGCCCGTACGGCGCGGCCGGTCCTGGGGGCGCGGTCGGCGTCGGCCCGGTCGGCGGCGCGCCGCCGCCGCCGAGCCAGGCTCCGGCCAGACTGCCCAGGACCCCGCCCGACTTGGCCAACTGCTCCTGGAGCTGGCCGGCGATGCGCTGGACCTCCTCGCGGGCCCGCTCCTGGGCCTCCTTGGCCTGGCTGCGGGCCTGCCGGGCCTCCTCGCGGGCCCGGCGGCTCTCGTCCTTGGCCCGCCGCGCCTGCTCCTTCCACTCCTGCCGCGCCTTGCGCAGTTCCTCCTTGGCCGCCGTCCACGACTCGTCCTCGACCGGGGTCGCCGACGCGGAGGCCGCGGCCCGCATCTCGCGGCGCAGGTCACCGGCCGCTCCCCGGACGTCGTCGCGCATCTCCGCAGCCAGTTCGGTGACCGAGTCGCGGATCTCCAGCTCCAGGTCGGCGAGTTCGCCGCCGCGGTCGGCCAGTTCGGCCCGGCCCGCCTCGGTGATCGAGTACACCTTGCGCCCGCCCTCGGTGGCGTGCGTGACCAGCCCCTCGGCCTCCAGCTTGGCCAGCCGCGGGTAGACGGTGCCCGCGGAGGGCGCGTACAGGCCCTGGAAACGCTCCTCCAGCAGGCGGATCACCTCGTACCCGTGCCGCGGGGCCTCGTCCAGCAGCTTGAGGAGGTAGAGGCGGAGGCGGCCGTGGGCGAAGACGGGCGGCATGTCAGAGCACCTTCTTCTCGAGCGCGAGGGGCGCGGCGGGGGTGTCGGCGTCGGCCTGCGGGCGGCGCAGCAGTGCGATGGCCCCGGAGACCGTGGTGGCGCGCAGGGTGCCGGCGCCGGAACCGAGGGTTCCGGTGATCCGCTTGGAGCCCAGCTGGCCGGAGACCCGCAGGTCCTCGAAGGCGTTGGAGACGCCGCCGGTGGCCGTGTTGGCCTCCACGCGGGCGTCGGCGGGGTGCGGGAGCCGGATCGCGACCTGGCCGGAGACGGAGTTCACCGCGATGTCCACCGGGCGCGGTGCGGACGGTTCGAGGTCCAGGTCGATGAGCATGTCTCCGCTGACCGAGTCCCCCCGTACGCTCGCGCCCGCGCCGTCGACCACCGTCAGGCCGCCGGAGACCGAGTGGAAGCCGAGGTCACCGGTGACCGACTGCGCCTCGACGTTGCCGGAGACGGTGTGCGCCTTGACCCTGCCCGACAGTCCGGCCAGCGTGGCGCCGCCGGAGACGGCGTTGACCTCGGTGCCGCCGCGGATTCCGGAGACGAAGGAGGTGGCGTCGACCACGCCCACCGCCACGTGCGCGGCGGCGGGGACGGTGAGGGTGACGGCGGCGCTGCGCTCCCAGGCCTTGCGACCGGAGGCCGAACTCGACCAGGCCTTCCAGGGCTTGGTCTCCCACCACTTCTTGAAGCCCTGCGAACCGTTCCAGGGCAGGTCCTCGTAGGAGACGGTGAGGGTGCCGCCCTCCTGCACCACGTACAGGGGCGGTCCGTCGACCTCGGTCACCTCCAGGCGGGCCGGGCCCTCCTCGGCGGCGACCACGTTGACCGTGCCGCTCACGAGGCGGACGCGGAGCCCGGTCACCGGCTCGTCGAAGGTGAGCTTCTGCGCTTCGGCGATGTGCCACGTCGAATGCGACGCCTGCTCGGCCATGGGCTGATCCTCCTCGTGCGTTCACGGACGGGTCTCGACGCACGCAACATATCGCGTCTCCTGCGAACACGATATATCGCGGTCGGGGGAAGTCAAGAGTGGTCGCGACATGCCTATTGAGGGCTAAATGAGGCAATTCGCCTTGGCGTGTGGGCATGCCGATGTCCCGCACCACGGTTGGCCTGAGGGCGGGATGGACGAAGCACAGGCCTGGCGCCGGTCCTGCCGCGGCCCCCCGCCACCCGTCCTCCGGCTGCTGCGGCCGCGCACCCTCGGGCCGCTGCGGCCAGGCACCCTCGGGCCGCTGCGGCCACCCGCCCTCAGGCCGCTTCGGCCGCCTCCGCCGACTCCGCCGCCTTGATCGCCTCGGCCGCCTCGATCACCTCGGCCGCCTGCGCCGCCTCGGCCTCCGCCAGCAGGGGGCTCGCGTGGCGGTGGAGCCACGCCCGGTAGGGCGGCGTGCGCAGGGCCACCTCGCGATAGGCGGCGCGCAGGTCCTCGTAGAGCTCCGGGTGGGCGCCCGGCCGGGTCGCCAGGAGCAGCCGTACGGCGAGCGGGTCGCCGACCAGCGGCCGGATCGCCATGTCCTCGCGCGGACCGGAGGTCGGCTGGCAGGGGGCCACCGCCTCGCCGGAGACGATCAGCGAGCTCGCGGTGTGGTAATCGGCGTGCAGGACCGGCGGGTCCAGCCCCGCACCGGCGAACACCCGCCGCAGACCGTCCCATTCACCGTCGACCGACGGGTCCACCATCCAGCGGTCGCCGGCCAGGTCCTGTAAGGACACCACCGCGTGCCGGGCGGCCGGGTGCTCCCGGGACATCGACACGAACTGCGGCTCGCGCTCCATCAGCACGTGCACCTGCAGTCCCGCCGGCACCCGCAGCGGACTGCCCTCCACCTCGTGGACGAACGCCACGTCCAGCTGCCCCGACGCCGCCATACGCAGCAGCGCGTTCGGGGACACGTCCACCACCAGCGAGGTCTCGGTGTCCGGCAGCCGCCGGTGGATCCGCCGGAGCCAGCCCGGCAGCGCGCGGCTGGCCGTGGAGCCGATCCGCAGCCGCGGCCCGTGGGCCAGCGCCCGGGCCTCCGCCACCAGCGCGGCCATCTCGGCGAGCAGCGGCCGGGCCCGTCCCAGCACGGTGCGGCCGAAGGGGGTGGGCCGGCAGCCGGTACGGTCGCGCAGGAACAGCTCGCCGTCCAGGGCGCGTTCGATGCGGCGCAGCTGGGTCGTGAGGGAGGGCTGGCTCACGCCGAGCTGCCGGGCGGCCTTGTGCAGACTGCCGGCGTCGGCGATGGCGCACAGGGCGCGCAGGTGCCTGACCTCAAGCTCCATGTCCCGAGGGTAGGCCGCGGCCGGTACACCGCACCAGCCACCTATAGCCCCCCGAATCCCGCCATTCTCACACCAGTTGATCTGTCGAAATCTTCCCGATAGGCCCGCGCTATCGGGCAGTGACATCATCCGCCGGGCGCTTGCGCTCCCTCAGACTCCGGTTCGAACGACCCACCCCCCACCGCACCGGACGAGTAGGAGCTCCCCCACATGCGCCACTCCCGTAAGGCCGTGCTGGCCACCACCCTTGGCCTCGGCATGGCCGCCGCCCTCGGCGGCGTCGTCCCCACCGCCAGTGCAGCCACCGCCGGCAGCACCGCGAGCTACGCCGCCTACGAGCGCTCGCAGGAGAACCAGGCCGCCAACAAGGCCTTCTTCGAAGCCGTTCAGCGCTCGGTCGCCGAGCAGCGCGCCGCGAACCCGGGCGCGCTGGCCGTGACCGTCACCTACAACACCCGCAACGCGCCGAGCTTCCGCACCCAGATAGCCCGCTCCACGCAGATCTGGAACAGCTCGGTGACCAACGTCAAGCTGCAGGAGGTCTCCTCCGGCGGGAACTTCTCCTACCGCGAGGGCAACGACCCGCGCGGTTCCTACGCGAGCACGGACGGCCACGGCCGCGGCTACATCTTCCTCGACTACCGGCAGAACCAGCAGTACAACTCCACCCGGGTGACCTCGCACGAGACGGGCCACGTGCTGGGGCTTCCGGACCACTACTCGGGCCCGTGCAGCGAGCTCATGTCGGGCGGCGGGCCGGGCACCTCGTGCACCAACGCCACGCCGAACTCCACCGAGCGGGCGCGCGTCAACCAGCTGTGGGCCAACGGCTTCGCCGCCTCCGGCCTGGGGTCGAAGGGCTAGGACCCGGTCCCCTCCGGAGCCGCGTACCGCGGGCACTGCGGGTTGCGGCAAGGACCCGCCACCCACTCCGGAATGAAGATCCCGAGGGACTTGCGCCGTCGGATCACCGTCTCGACGGGGCTCCCGCAGGCCGGGCACGTGTGCTGCGCGTGCCCGGCTTGGGGGGCGACCGTCTCCTGCGTCTGCTGCTGCTCGTCACCGGCCATACCTCCACGGTAGGCCGGTTTCGCGCGTCCGGCGGATCAGCGCCTGCGCGTGTACGTGCTCACGATCTGCCCTCCGTCGTAGTGCTCGAGGCCGGTCAGCTCCAGCTCGCGGACCGCGAAGCCGGCGCGGGCCATCGGGATGCCGGATCCGGCGAACACGGGGTACGTCTTGACGACGAACTCGTCGATCTCCTCGGCGAGCTGTCCGGCCAGGTCGGCGCCGCCGCTGAGCCAGATCCCCAGGCCCGGCTGCTCCTTCAGCCGCCGCACGCGTGCCGCGACGTCGCCCGAGATGACGTCGACGGCCGGGTCGGGCGAGGCGCCGAGGGAGCGGGAGGCGACGTACTGGTCCAGATGGGCGTACGGGCTGGTGATCCCCAGCCGCAGCCCCTGGTCGTACGTGGCGCGCCCCATCAGGATCGCGTCGAAGTGCTCCCCCACCGCGTCCTGGATCCCGACGGCCGCCCGCACGTGGGTGGGCAGGGTCTCGGGGAACTGCCCGAACAGCGCGTCGGCGTAGTCCGCGACCACCCACCGGTTGAAGAAGTCGCCGTCTCCGTCCGGGTCGGCGATGAAGCCGTCGACCGACGTCGCGACGAGGTACGTGAGCTTGCGCAAGCGGTTCTCTTCCGTTCGACAGTGCCACCGCACCGGGGCACGTCAAATAAAGTACTTCAGATGAAGTGGTTACGCAAACCGCATGCGCGCACGCCCGGCGCCGAGGCCCCCGGGGCCCCGCGCCCTCGGCGACCCGGCCCGTGCCTACCCGCGCGGCTTGCGCCACATCGGCCACATCAGCGGCCCGTCCGGGAGCCGTACCGCCTCCCCCGTGAACTCCCAGCCGAGCCGTTCGTACAGCCCCTTGCTGCGCTCGCTGCTGGCCTCCAGGTACGCCGGCAGGCCCTCCCGGTCGCAGCGCTCCAGTACGGGCCGCATCAGCTCGGTGCCCAGCCCCTCCCCCTGCCGGCCCGGGGCGACGGCGATCATCAGCAGGTACTCGTGCTCCTCCGCCGTGGGGTGCACCGCGCCGGTGAGCCGGCCGACCAGCTCGCACCGTTCGTTGTCCGGGTCCGCGGCCGCCCGCATCCTGGCCGGGACCTCGTCCTCCCCCTCCGGCTCGCCCGCCGGGATCCGCAGCCACAGCGCCGCCGCGGACCCGTCCACCGCGTAGTCGATCCGGCCCTCGGCCAGGGCCACGTCCACGAAGACTCCGAGGAACGCGCCGTGCACCGCGGCCCGGTGCTCCGGGTCGGGGAAGACCCAGCTGCTCACCGGGTCGGTGCGGAACGCCTCGTCGAGCAGCCGCGCCACTGCGTCCCGGTCCGACTGATCCGCCTGACGTATCTCCAGCCCCATGGGCCTCACCCTTCGCTCAATCATCAACAACCTTGAGCGATCCTAGAGTTGGGCCCGATACGCGGACAGTCCGGTTCCGGCACCCCTCGGCGCCCGAACCGGACCGTCCCCACCTGGAGCGCCCGTACTGCCCGTACTGCCCGTACTGCCTGTGAAGCGGACGTCTGCCGCGTGCTCACCGCGTACGGCGCGTCACGAACTCCGCGAGCGCCAGCAGTCCGCCCGCCGCCCCGAGGTCCGGAACGGCCCGGGACAGCTGCTGCACGGCCCGGCCCATCCGGTCCGCGGCATGGGCCTGCGCCCAGTCGCGCCCGCCGGCCCGGTCCACCGCGTCGGCCGCCCTGCGCACGTCGTCCCCGGTCATGGGACCCGCGTACAGGGCCGCCAGCTCCTCCCCCGCCCCGGTGCCCGAGGTGAGGGCGGCCACGACCGGGAGGGACTTCTTGCGGGCGAGCAGATCTGCCCCGGCGGGCTTGCCGGTGTGCCCCGGATCCCCCCAGATGCCGATCAGGTCGTCGATCAGCTGGAAGGCCAGCCCGGCCTCCCGCCCGAAGGCGTCCATCGCGTCGACCTCGTCCGGCCCGGCGCCCGCGTACAGCGCGCCCAGGGCGCAGGCGCAGCCCAGCAGGGCCCCGGTCTTGGCCGTCGCCATCGTCAGGCACTCGTCGAGGGAGACGTGCGTGCGCTGCTCGAAGGCGCAGTCCGCCTGCTGGCCCGCGCACAGCTCGATGACGCAGGCCGCGAGCCGCGCCGAGGCCGCCGCCGCCGCGGGATGCGGATCCTCCGCGAGCAGCCGCAGCGCGAGCGCCATCATGGCGTCGCCCGCGATGATCGCGTCCGGCGTTCCGAAGACCGTCCAGGCCGTGGCCCGGCCGCGCCGCCGGGCGTCCTTGTCGATGACGTCGTCGTGCAGCAGCGTGAAGTTGTGTGCCAGTTCCACGGCCGCCGCCGCCCGGACCGCGTCCTCCACCTGCCCGCCCGGCCCCTGCAAGGCCTGGGCCGAGGCCAGCACCAGGGCCGGCCGGATGGCCTTCCCGGCGTTGCCCGCGGCCGGTGTGCCGTCCGCGTGCTCCCAGCCGAAGTGGTACATCGCGACGCGCCGCATCGAACCGGGCAGACTCTCGACCGTCCGGCGCAGGTGCGGGTTGACCGTTTCTCTTGTCCGTTCCAGCAGGGCCGCGGCCTCATGCCCCTCGCCGGTCACGATCGCCTCGGTGGTCGCCATGGCGTGTCCGTCTCCCCGTCGCTCTTCGGCCGGCCGCCTCAGCGCCACCGGCCGATCTCGACGTTCTCCAGCACGCCGAGCGCGTCCGGCACCAGCACCGCTGCGGAGAAGTAGGCGGTGACCAGGTACGAGATGATCGCCTGCTCGCTGATCCCCATGAAGCGGACCGAGAGGCTCGGCTCGATCTCGTCCGGGATGCCCGGCTGGTGCAGGCCGATCACGCCCTGCTCGTCCTCACCGGTACGCATGCACAGGATGGACGTGGTCCGGGCGTCGCTGATCGGGATCTTGTTGCTCGGGAAGATCGGCACCCCGCGCCAGGCCGGCACCCGGTTGCCGGCGATGTCCACCGACTCCGGGTACAGGCCGCGCTTGTTGCACTCGCGGCCGAAGGCGGCGATGGCCTTGGGGTGCGCGAGGAAGAACTTGGAGCCGCGGCGCATGCTGAGCAGCTGGTCCATGTCGTCGGGGCTGGGCGCGCCGTCGTGCGGCTGGATGCGCTGGTCGTACTCGGCGTTGTGGAGCAGGCCGAAGTCGGGGTTGTTGAGCATCTCGTGCTCCTGGCGCTCGCGCAGCGCCTCGACCGTGAGCCGCAACTGCTGCTCGGTCTGGTTCATCGGCTGGTTGTAGAGGTCGGCGACGCGCGTGTGCACCCGCAGGACCGTTTGTGCAATGGAGAGTTCGTACTCCCGCGGGCGGGCTTCGTAGTCCACGAAGGTGCCGGGGAGCACGGCCTCGCCCTGGTGGCCGGCGGAGAGGTCGATGGCCGCCTCGCCGTACTTGTTGGTGCGCTGCGCGGGCTGCGTCCGTACGTGCTCCACGTGCTCGCGCAGCGATTCGACACGGTCGGCGAGCAGCTGGAAGTCCTGCCGGGACAGCACGAGCGCGGTGCCGGAGGTGGCGGCGCGGGCGGTGTACTCCCAGATCGCCTCGCCGTCGACCAGGGAGTCCTCACCGAAGTACGCGCCGTCGGCGACGGTCCGCAGGACGGCGTCGTCCCCGTAGGGGCCGGGGCCCACGTGGTCGATGCGGCCGTGGGCGAGGAGGAAGACCTGGTCGGAGGCGCTGCCGAAGGAGGTGAGCTCCTCGCCCGCCTCGAAGTCGACCTGCCGGCACCGCTGGGCGAGCTCGCCGAGGACCTCGAGGTCCTCGTACTCCCGCAGCAGCGGGAGCTCACCGAGCTCGGCCGGGATCACCTGGACCTGGGTCCCGGTCTTGATGAACTCGACGCGCCCGTCGCCGACCGAGTAGCTCAGCCGCCGGTTGACGCGGTACGTGCCGCCCTGCACGGAGACCCACGGCAGCATCTTGAGCAGCCACCGGGAGGTGATCTCCTGCATCTGCGGCGCGGACTTGGTCGTGGTTGCCAAGTTCCTTGCGGCCGATGTCCCGAGACTGCGCTGCGGGGGCGTCTGGGCCTCGGTTTCGGAACCCGCCTGGACCGACATGTATTTCCCTTTCGATCACTCCATGAATCTGCGGTACACAGCCTTTCAGTACGGAACGTGATGGGACCATTACACAAAAGGGTGGGACTACTCCGTCCGAGTGCGGGGCACTCTCTAGGGTTCACCAACGCCCCATGCGCCCCTCTGGCCCCACCGGTTTCAGCCAGCGCCCGCGCGAGGGGCCCCGGCACCTCCGGCACCCCGCTGTCCGGATCGGCTCGCTCGCCGTACGAATCCGCTGGCGCGGAAGCTACTCCTCCACTACACCGGAGTGTAGTGACGTGGATACACAGGGTGTCCACGGGAGGAGGGGGTCATGGCCGCACCCATGTCCGCGGACCGGTTCGTCACCGCGTTGCGCCACGAGGGTCTGACCGTCGTCGAGGTGGGCACCTGGCGTACCCACAACCGCAACCACAAGGGCCCCTGGGGGCCGGTGCACGGGGTGATGATCCACCACACCGTCTCGAACGGCACGGCGAACACCGTGTCCCACTGCCGCCGGGGCGACTCCGACCTCCCCGGCCCCCTCTGCCACGGCGTGATCACCAAGGACGGCCGGGTCCACCTGGTCGGTTACGGGCGGGCCAACCACGCGGGCGCCGGGGACTCCGACGTCCTGGCGGCGGTCATCGCCGAGAAGGGGCTGCCGCCGGACCGCCGCGCGAACACCGACGGCAACCGGCACTTCTACGGCTTCGAGTGCGAGAACCTCGGCGACGGCGAGGACCCCTGGCCGGCGGTCCAGCTCGACGCGATCGCCCGCGCCGCGGCGGCCCTGTGCCGCGTCCACGCCTGGACGGCCCGCTCGGTGATCGGCCACCTGGAATGGCGGCCGGGCAAGATCGACCCCAAGGGCTTCACGATGGACTCCCTGCGGGGCCGCGTCGCCGAGCGCTTGAAGTAGCCGCCCGCCCGTGCGGGTCATGGCCCTGACGTGCGGGGAGAGGGGCGGTGCGGCGCACAATGGGCGGGTGAGCCATCCCGAACTGCGGCAGCGCCCGCCCTCTCCGCTGCACGAGGTCCGCGACGAGCGGTTCTCCGTGCACGGGGTGCGGCTGCTGCTGAAGCGGGACGACCTCGTGCATCCGCAGCTGCCGGGGAACAAGTGGCGCAAACTCGCGCCCAACCTGCGGGCCGCCTTGGAGGGCGGGTACCGGGCCGTGGTCACCTTCGGCGGGGCGTACTCGAACCACCTGCGGGCCACCGCGGCGGCGGGGCGGCTGCTCGGGCTGGACACCGTCGGCATCGTGCGCGGCGAGGAGCTGGCCCGCCGGCCGCTCAACGACGTGCTCGCGCGGTGCGCGGCCGACGGGATGCGGCTGCACTTCGTGTCCCGGTCGGAGTACCGCCACAAGGCCGAGCCCGAGGTGCTCGCCCGGCTGCTGGAGGGGGCCGGCGCGAGCGGGGCCTACGCGGTCCCCGAGGGCGGCAGCAATGCGCGGGCGCTCACCGGCTGCGCCGAGCTGGGCAGCGAACTGCGCGGCGCGGCCGATGTGGTGGCCGTGGCCTGCGGGACGGGCGGGACCCTGGCCGGGCTGGCCGCCGGGCTGGGGCCCGGACAGCGGGCGCTGGGCGTACCGGTCCTGGCGGGCGGCTTCCTGGGGGCGGAGATACGTTCCCTCCAGCGGGCCGCCTTCGGTGGTCCGGCCGGGGACTGGGCCCTGGCGGAGGAGTTCCACCACGGCGGCTACGCCCGTGTACCGGCCGCGCTGGAGGCCTTCGCCGCCGACTTCGAGTCCCGCCACGGCCTCCCCGTCGAGCGGATCTACGTCGCCAAGCTGCTGTGGGCCCTGACCGAACTGACCGGCTCCGGGGCCTTCCCCCGCGGCACCACCCTGGCGGCGGTGATAACGGGCCGCCCGTGAACCGGGCGACGCCGCCGCCCCTGCGGAGCGGATCGCCGCCGAGCGGGCCGGTCCGTACCCGGCGCAGGCCGCGGCGACGCCGGCGGGAGCGCCCCCTCGCGAGAGGATCCCGCTCCCGCTCCCCCGTGCGCGCCGACGCCGTCAGGTCTCCTCGCGGTACGCCGCCGCCTCTTCCAGGTCCAGACGGCGCAGCAGCCCGCGCAGCATCTCGTCGTCGATGCGGCGGCTGTCGCGCAGGGACACGAAGACCTCCCGCTCCGCCTCGATCATCTCCCGCGCCAGGCGCCGGTAGACCTCGTCCGCCGATTCCCCCGTCACCGCGTTGACCTCGCCCAGCCGCTCCCACACCGCGTTGCGCCGCCGCTCCAGCACCGTGCGCAGCCGGTCCGCCAGCGGTGGCGGCAGCTGGTTCGCGGGCGATTCCAGCAGCTCCGCCAGCCGCTCGTCCGCCGCCCGCGAGGCCTCGCTCTGCGCCTGCGCCTCCGCCAGCGTCTCGGCCTGGAGGTCCCGCGGCGGCAGTCGCAGCATCCTGATCAGCGGCGGCAGGGTCACTCCCTGGACGACGAGCGTGCCGATGACCGTCGTGAACGTGAGGAACAGGATCAGGTTCCGGTGCGGCACGGACATCGGCACCGAGAAGGCGATGGCCAGCGAGACCACCCCTCTCATACCGGCCCACCCCACGATCACCGGCGCCTTCCAGTCGGTGTCCGGCTCCCGGGTGCGGATCCGCTCCGAGATCCAGCGCGGCATGAAGGTCGCCGGGAACACCCACAGGAACCGGCTCACCACCACCGCGAGGAACACCGCGACCGCGTACCAGGCCGCGGCCGCACCCTCGTACTCGCCGAGCCCCTTGAGCACCACCGGCAGCTGCAGTCCGATCAGCGCGAAGACCACCGACTCCAGCACGAAGGCGACCACCTTCCACACCGCCTCCTCCTGGAGCCGGGTGGCGAAGTCGACCTGCCAGTTGCGGTGCCCCAGATAGAGCGCCACCACGACCACCGCCAGCACCCCGGAGGCGTGCACCCGCTCGGCCGCCGCGTACGCCACGAAGGGGATCAGCAGCGAGAGGGTGTTCTGGAGCAGCGGCTCCTTCAGCCGCTTGCGCAGCTGGTGGATCGGCACCATCAGCAGCAGGCCCACGCCGACCCCGCCCACCGAGGCCAGCAGGAACTCCGCGATCCCGCCCGCCCAGCCGGCGCTCGTCCCGACCGCGGCGGCGAGGGCCACCTTGTACGCGGTGATGGCCGTGGCGTCGTTCACCAGGGACTCGCCCTGCAGGATCGTCGTGATCCGGTGCGGCAGCCCGAGCCTGCGGGCGATGGCGGTGGCGGCGACCGCGTCCGGCGGTGCGACCACCGCGCCCAGCACCAGCGCGACCGGCAGCGACAGTCCCGGCACCACCAGGTAGGCGGCGTAGCCGACCGCGAGCGTCGCGAACAGCACGTAGCCGACGGACAGCATCGCGATGGGCCGGATGTTCGTCCGCAGGTCCAGGTACGAACTGTCCACGGCAGCCGTGTGCAGCAGCGGGGGGAGCAGCAGCGGCAGCACGATGTGCGGGTCGAGGGTGTAGGAGGGCACGCCCGGCAGGTACGCGGCGATCAGCCCGGCGGCGACCAGCAGCAGCGGCGCGGGCACCGGTGTCCGGCGGGCCGCACCCGCGACGGCCGCACTGCCCGCTACCAGTGCCACCAGCGGCAAGACCTCCATCGAAGATCCCATCCGTGTCGTCGGAGCCATCGCGCACCCGCACCCTGGCCGTACGCTGGCCATCATGAGCGAGTGCACCCACGTTGCCGAACTGCCGCGCCCCGAGCCCGCCCCCTCTGACCGGACCTGTCCCGAATGTCTGGCGCTCGGCAGCCACCCGGTGCAGCTGCGGATGTGCCTGGAGTGCGGGTACGTGGCCTGCTGCGACTCCTCCCCCTACCGGCACGCCACGGCGCACCACGAAAAGACCGGCCATCCGGTGATGCGGAGCTTCGAGCCGGGAGAGATCTGGCGCTGGTGTTTTGTCGACGGTTCGATCGTCTGAGGCGGGGTAGGTCAACCCTCCGCCGGTTCCCCCGATTTGGGCCCGCAGACCCCTAGCCACTGTGTGTACCCATGGGCTTACCATCAGTCACTGGCCGTGGGAAGGGGTGCCCCCAGCGGGCGCCACGAGGGGTGCCGCGACACGATCGCCCGGATCGCGGTAGCGTCACCGGCGAACAGAGCTCGTACCACCTTGGAGGTGAGGGTGTCCCAGATCGCAGGCGAGCCCGGGACCCAGGACTTCGTGGAAGTCCGGCTGCCCGCTGCGGGTGCCTACCTGTCGGTGCTGCGAACGGCCACGGCCGGTCTCGCAGCACGTTTGGACTTCACCCTCGACGAGATCGAGGACCTCCGCATCGCGGTGGACGAGGCCTGCGCGATCCTGCTCCAGCAGGCCGTGCCGGGCTCCGTCCTCAGCTGCGTCTTCCGGCTGGTGGACGATTCGCTGGAGGTGACCGTCTCGGCGCCCACCACGGACGGCCGTGCGCCGGAGCGCGACACGTTCGCCTGGACCGTACTGTCGGCGCTGGCCGGCAAGGTCGAGTCGACGGTAGAGGAGGACCGGACGGTGAGCATCAGCCTCTACAAACAGCGCGGCGCGGGACCAGGCCCGGCGTGAGCGGCGGGGAGATCCCGGTGCGGGGCGGGGATCGGCCCCGGGTACGGCACGAGGTCGACGGCGGCATCCCGGAGCAGCAGCACGCCCGGCCGCACCCGGCTGACACGGATGCGGAAGACGGCTTTTTGGACTCGGCGGAGCGACGGGCGGGCCCTATGAGCGACAACCAGCACGAAGAACCACGGCCGGCACAGCCACCGGCGGCCGCTGCCACGGCCTCCGGGGCGCCCGTGATCCCGGCGGCGCCCGCGTTCCAGGCGACCGCGCCGCTGCCGGATCCGCGTGACCGCAGCGGGGCGCGGGCCCTGTTCATCGAGCTGCGGGCGCTGCCCGACGGCTCGGTGGAGAAGGCCGAGCTGCGCAACCGGCTCGTACGGATGCACCTCCCGCTGGTCGAACACCTGGCCAGGCGGTTCCGCAACCGCGGCGAGCCCCTCGACGACCTGACCCAGGTCGCGACCATCGGCCTGATCAAGTCGGTGGACCGGTTCGACCCGGACCGCGGGGTCGAGTTCTCCACGTACGCCACGCCCACGGTGGTCGGCGAGATCAAGCGGCACTTCCGTGACAAGGGCTGGGCGGTACGGGTGCCCCGGCGCCTGCAGGAGCTGCGGCTCTCGCTGACGACGGCCACGGCGGAGCTGTCCCAGCAGCACGGCCGCTCCCCCACGGTGCACGAACTGGCCGAACGGCTGGGGATCTCCGAGGAGGAGGTGCTGGAGGGGCTGGAATCGGCCAATGCCTACAGCACGCTCTCACTGGACGTGCCGGACACCGACGACGAGTCGCCGGCGGTCGCGGACACGCTGGGTGCGGAAGACGAGGCCCTGGAGGGCGTCGAGTACCGCGAGTCCCTCAAGCCGCTGCTGGAAGGCCTGCCGCCGCGGGAGAAGCGGATCCTGTTGCTCCGGTTCTTCGGGAACATGACCCAGTCGCAGATCGCCCAGGAGGTCGGCATCTCCCAGATGCACGTCTCCCGCCTGCTGGCCCGCACCCTGGCCCAGCTGCGCGAGAAGCTCCTCGTCGAGGAGTAATACAGGGCCGCCGGGAGGACCGGGAGGAAACGGACGAGACTATCGGGCCTGTTCGCCGGGCCCGATACCCAGCGCCTCGGTCGCCGTCGGATTGACCAGCAGGGCCGCGACCGCCACCGCCGCCACGGCCAGGGCCACCGCGGCGGCGACCATCGCGCCGCCGGTGCTGTACAGCGTCCAGGCCACCGGCAGCGCCATCAGCTGGGTGATCAGCGCGGGGCCGCGGCTCCAGCGGCGGCCCAGGCGCAGCCCGCGGGCCGCGATCAGCGGCAGCGCGGCGAGGGCGAGCAGGGTGATGCCGCCCGTCTCCGCCTGCTGCGGGGAGTCGGGGTCGCCGGCGATGCCCACGAACAGCATGTAGACGCCGAGGCCGGCCAGCGCCAGGCCCTCCAGGGCCGTCAGCGCGGCGGCGGCGGTCAGCCGGCCGGGCAGCGGAGCGGAGGCTTCGGTGGTGGGGGTGGCGGCGGGGGCGGCGGCTTTCGCGGGCTGCTTCTTACTCACTCCAGCAGGGTAGCCGCGCACCCCGGAGGCCGGAGGGGACGGGCAGTAGGGTCGCGTTTCGAAGGGGTGGGTAGTCTGGCGCTCATGCGTGCACTTCTCGTGGCCAACCCAGCAGCGACGACCACCAGTGCGCGCACGCGCGACGTCCTGACCCACGCCCTGGCCAGCGAGATGAAGCTGGAGGCGGTGACCACCGAGTACCGGGGCCACGCCCGGGACCTGGGCCGCCGGGCGGCGCACGAAGGGCTCGACCTGGTGGTGGCCCTCGGCGGCGACGGCACGGTCAACGAGGTGGTCAACGGACTGCTGCACGAGGGGCCGGATCCGGAGCGGCTGCCCCGGCTGGCCGTGGTGCCCGGCGGCTCCACCAATGTCTTCGCCCGCGCGCTCGGCCTGCCCAACGACGCGGTCGAGGCGACCGGAGCCCTGCTGGACGCCCTGCGGGAGCAGCGCGAGCGGATCGTGGGCCTGGGCCTGGCGGCCGGCACCCCGGGCACGGAGGACGAGTCGGTCCCGGCCCGCTGGTTCACCTTCTGCGCGGGCTTCGGCTTCGACGCGGGCGTCGTGGGGCGGGTCGAACAGCAGCGCGAACGCGGCAAGCGTTCGACGCACGCCCTGTACGTACGACAGCTCGTGCGCCAGTTCTGGGACGAGCCGAACCGCCGACACGGCACGGTCACCCTGGAGCGGCCGGGCGCGGATCCGGTGACGGATCTGGTGCTGTCCATAGTCTGCAACACCTCGCCGTGGACGTTTCTGGGCAATCGCCCGCTTTACGCCTCTCCGGAGGCGTCGTTCGATACTGCGCTTGACGTACTGGCCCTCAATCGTTTGTCAACTCCGGCCGTCGCGCGCTACGCGACACAGCTTCTGACCTCGACTCCTGAACGAGGTCCGCACGGCAAGCACGCGGTGTCTCTGCACGATCTGACCGACTTCACCTTGCATTCGAAGGTTCCCCTTCCGTTCCAGATGGACGGAGACCACCTCGGTCTGCGCACCAGCGTTCGGTTCACAGGCGTACGGCGGGCACTGCGTGTGATTGTGTGAGTGGAAGGGGCCAAAGTCCTTTCACTCGAACGTTTACACGCCGGTCCACCCCCACGAAGTAGGGCTGTGACCTAGTAGACACCGACGAATCAAAAAAAACTTTCCGGAAGGGGTTGTATCCCCGTCCGAGGTTTGCGAATCTCTACATGGCGATCGGGACAGCCCGCAGAACCGGCACCCACACAGACCGCCAGAACCCCTCCACGAATCTTCGGACCACACCAGGCAACTGGGTGTCGGCCCTTCCCCCACGGGGGGATTCGTGAAAGCGTTCACATTCACAAGCAACGTGCAAGTCACATCAAGAGAGGTAGCAGCCATGGACTGGCGTCACAACGCCGTTTGTCGTGAGGAAGACCCGGAGCTGTTCTTCCCCATCGGCAACACCGGTCCTGCGCTGCTGCAGATCGAGGAAGCCAAGGCCGTCTGCCGCCGCTGCCCCGTCATGGAGCAGTGCCTGCAGTGGGCGCTCGAGTCCGGTCAGGACTCCGGCGTCTGGGGCGGTCTCAGCGAGGACGAGCGCCGTGCGATGAAGCGCCGCGCCGCTCGCAACCGGGCGCGCAACGCCAGCGCCTGACAACGACTTTCGAGCCTCGACGCGCAGCGCGTAGTACCCGTATAAGCGCTTTGCAACGTGCTCTTGAGCCCCGGACCGGGAACCCTTCGGTCCGGGGCTCAGTGCTGTCCCGGGACTGATCCGTCACACTGGGTGACGGAGGCCGCCGACGTTACTTCTGCGGGCTGGACGGTATGTCGAGGACCACTTTGGTGCCGCGCGGCTCGGCGCGGACCATGTCGAACGTGCCGCCCAGCTCCCCCTCCACGAGGGTCCGTACGATCTGCAGCCCGAGGTTGCCGGCCCGCTGCGGATCGAACCCCTCGGGCAGGCCGCTGCCGTCGTCCAGCACCGTGATCAGCAGCCGCCCGTCGGTGCGACCGGTTCCGCTGCGGACGGCCGAGACCTCCACGGTGCCCCGCTCCCCCTGGGTGAAGGCGTGCTCCAGGGCGTTCTGCAGGATCTCGGTCAGCACCATCGACAGCGGAGTGGCGACCTCCGCGTCCAGGATCCCGAACCGGCCGGTGCGCCGGCAGTCGACCTTGCCCGGCGAGATCTCCGAGACCATCGCGATCACCCGGTCGGCGATCTCGTCGAACTCCACCCGCTCATCCAGGTTCTGCGACAGCGTCTCGTGCACGATCGCGATCGAACCGACCCTGCGCACCGCCTCGTTGAGCGCCTCGCGGCCCTGCGGCGAATCCATGCGCCGGGACTGGAGCCGCAACAGCGCCGCCACGGTCTGCAGGTTGTTCTTCACCCGGTGGTGGATCTCCCGGATGGTCGCGTCCTTGGTGATCAGTTCACGTTCGCGACGGCGCAGTTCGGTGACGTCGCGGCACAGCACCAGGGAACCGATCCGGGTGCCCTTCGGCTTGAGCGGGATGGCGCGCAGCTGGATGACCCCGCCGTTGCCCTCGACCTCGGTCTCCCTGGGGGCCCAGCCGCTGGCGAGCTTGACCAGGGCCTCGTCCACCGGGCCGCGGGAGGGGGCGAGTTCGGTGGTGGTGTCGCCGAGGTGCTGCCCGACCAGGTCGGAGGCGAGGCCGAGCCGGTGGTAGGCGGAGAGCGCGTTCGGCGAGGCGTACGTGACCACACCGTCCGCGTCGAGGCGGATCAGGCCGTCCCCGACGCGCGGCGAGGCGTCCATGTCGACCTGCTGGCCGGGGAACGGGAAGGAGCCCGCCGCGATCATCTGGGCCAGGTCGGAGGCGGACTGGAGGTAGGTGAGCTCCAGCCGGCTCGGTGTACGCACAGTGAGCAGGTTGGTGTTGCGGGCGATCACGCCCAGTACCCGGCCCTCCCGGCGCACGGGGATCGACTCGACGCGCACCGGCACCTCCTCGCGCCACTCCGGGTCGCCCTCGCGCACGATGCGGCCCTCGTCGAGCGCCGCGTCCAGCAGGGGGCGGCGGCCGCGCGGCACCAGGTGCCCGACCATGTCGTCCTGGTACGAGGTGGGGCCTGTGTTCGGGCGCATCTGCGCGACCGAGACGTACCGGGTGCCGTCGAGGGTGGGCACCCACAGCACCAGGTCGGCGAAGGACAGGTCGGAGAGCAGCTGCCACTCCGAGACCAGCAGGTGCAGCCACTCCAGTTCGGTTTCACTGAGAGCGGTGTGCTGGCGTACGAGGTCGTTCATGGAGGGCACGTTGCGAGCGTACCCCGGGTACGCCTCATGACTTTCCCCACGGATGTACTCGGGAGTACACAGGAGGGGCCTCGGGCGCGTACTGTTGGAGGAAGTGACGGCATTCCGGGTCCTGTCATTGGATGGACAGAACAGAATGGTCTAGTCCACAATTGCTCTAAGCTTCCGCCCTCCCCGCACAGGAGGACGGATCGAGGTAAGCCGCGCGCTCTGCCCTGACCGCGCAGGCACCTCCCAACCGGCCGCGGGAACCGCACACCCTCGGCCGTAAGTACTCCGGGCTACGGTGCCGGACGGGTTGAGGGTCCCGTCGGGCACCGTGGCCCAGAGGAAATCGCGGCGAGGAAATCGCCCTGCCTCCCGTTATCCCGCGCCCCGAGCGCGTTGACGCCCCCTTGACCGGCGCCCGTGGCCCGTCAGGGGCTCCTGCCGACTACCCCGGTCTCCCCGCCTGCGCCGCCACTCCTGGCAAGCCTGGGCGCCCTTCAGCGGTCCACCCACAGCGGCTTAGCCGCACCCCCCGGCCACCCCCTCTCCATGCCGTCGATGGCCTGCCCGCCGGGATGCGCCCGCGGGGATTCGGACCACCATGGAAATGGGTGCGAACCCGCGTGCGACGGGCCCGATTCTGCTAGATTGGTCTATACCACCACACGCCCACACCCTTCTGAGATCGGCAGGCCCCGCGTGGAAGTTGTCATCGTCCCGGACGCCCAGGCAGGCGGCGAACTCATCGCGGAGGCCATGGCCGCACTGCTCCGCCGCAAGCCCGACGCCCTGCTCGGCGTGGCGACCGGCTCTACCCCGCTGCCCATCTACGAGGCCCTCGCCGCCAAGGTCCGGGCGGGTGAGGTCGACGCGTCCAAGGCGCGGATCTGCCAGCTCGACGAGTACGTGGGCCTGCCGGCCGGGCACCCCGAGTCCTACCGGGCGGTCGTGCTGCGCGAGGTCGTCGAGCCCCTCGGGCTGTCCGAGGCCTCCTTCATGGGACCCGACGGCTCGGCCGAGGACATCGTCGGCGCCTGCGAGGCCTACGACCGCGCGCTCGCCGAGGCCGGCGGTGTGGACCTCCAGCTGCTGGGCATCGGCACGGACGGGCACATCGGCTTCAACGAGCCGTGCTCCTCGCTGGCCTCCCGCACCCGGATCAAGACGCTGACCGAGCAGACCCGCGTGGACAACGCGCGGTTCTTCGACGACGACATGGACCAGGTGCCGCACCACGTCATCACGCAGGGGATCGGCACCATCCTCGACGCCCGCCACCTGGTGCTGCTGGCCACCGGCGAGGGCAAGGCCGAGGCCGTCGCGCAGACGGTCGAGGGTCCGCTGTCCGCGCTGGTACCGGCCTCGGCCCTGCAGCTGCACCGGCACGCGACCGTCGTGGTGGACGAGGCGGCCGCCTCGAAGCTGAAGCTGGCCGACTACTTCCGGCACACGTACGCCAACAAGCCGGCCTGGCAGGGTCTGTAGGCCCGGCCGCCACGAAGGGCCGGGCTCCCCTCTCCGGGGGCCCGGCCCTTCGTGCGTCGCGGGTGCGGGTGCCGCTGCGCGGGGCTCCCGGACGCTGCCCCACCCCGCGCCCCAATCGCCGGCGGGGCTCAAAGACCCGGGGCGCCGCCCCGCTCCGGGCGGCGCCCCGGAAGCGGCGGCGGGGCTACGCGCCCGCGAGGATCTCCGCGGCGGCCCGGCCGCACGCCGCGGACGCCCCGTGCGTCGCCACGTACAGGCGGCCCCGCGGCTCGGCCCGCGGGAGGCCCATCTCGACCACCACCGTGTCGGGCCGCGCCGCGACCAGCGCGTCGAGCACCTCCGTCATCCACGGGTGCCGGTGCGCGTCGCGCACCACCGCGACCACGGGCCGGGCCCCCGCCGAGGCCAGGACGTCCCCCGCCGAGGCACCCTCCGGGTAGACGCCGGCGGCCGTCCCCGGCACCAGCGCGGCCAGTTCGGCGGCCACGCCCCACGGGGTCTCGTCGCCCACCGCGATGTTCGCGACGGGGGCCAGCGTGGCCACGTACGGGGCGGCCGTGAGCGGGCCCCCCGCACCGGTGACGGCCACCGCCCGGCGGGCCGCCTCCAGGCCGACGCCGGACGCGCGGCTCCCCTCCGGCCGCGCCTCCTGCCGGGCCCGGAGGGTCCACTCGGCCAGCGCGCGGACCCGGGCGGCGGCCTCGGCCAGCCGCTCCTGCGGCAGCACGCCCTCCCGTACGGCCGCGACCAGCGCGTCCCGCAGCCGCAGCACGGTCGCCTCGTCGGCGAGCCCGCCGCCCACGCAGATCGCGTCGGCGCCGGCCGCGATGGCCAGGACCGAGCCGCGCTCGATCCCGTACGTCCCGGCGATGGCGTTCATCTCCATGCCGTCGGTGACGATCAGCCCCTCGTAGCCGAGCTCCTTGCGCAGCAGACCGGTCAGGATCTGCGGGCTGAGGGTGGCCGGGCGGGTCGGGTCCAGGGCGGGCACCAGGATATGCGCGCTCATCACCGCCTTGGTACCGGCCTCGATGGCGGCCCTGAAGGGCACCAGCTCGCGGGCCTGGAGGGTGTCCAGGTCCACGTCGATGCGCGGCAGCGCGTGGTGCGAGTCCACGTTGGTGTCGCCGTGGCCGGGGAAGTGCTTGGTGCAGGCGGCGACGCCGGCGGCCTGGAGACCCTCGACGTACGCGGCGGTGTGCCGGGCCGTGAGGTGGGTGTCGGCGCCGAAGGACCGTACGCCGATCACCGGGTTGTCCGGGTTGGAATTGACGTCCGCGGACGGGGCCCAGTTGAGGTTGACCCCGCACTCGGCGAGGCGCCGGCCCAGCTCGCGGGCCACCTCCCGGGTGAGGGAGGTGTCGTCGACGGCGCCGAGCGCCAGGTTGCCGGGGAAGGAGGAGCCGCCGCGGACCTCCAGGCGGGTGACGTCGCCGCCCTCCTCGTCGATGGCGACCAGCACGTCCTCGCGTTCCGCACGCAGCTGCGCGGTCAGGGCGGCGAGCTGCTCGGGCGAGGCGATGTTGCGGCCGAACAGGCCGACGGCGGTGAGGCCTTCGCCGACCCGGCGGAGCAGCCAGGCGGGGGCGGTGGTGCCCTCGAAGCCGGGCTGGAGGACGGCGAGGGCGTCGCGGGTGACCGTGTCGACCCGGTGCGCAAGGACAGTCATGGTGCCGTTATCCCTTCACGGCGCCGGCGGTCATGCCGCCGACGGCCTTGCGCTGGAGGAAGATGAAGATCAGCAGGACCGGCACGGCGAACAGGGAGGACGCGGCCATGGTGGCGCCCCAGTCGTTGCCGAAGGCGGTCTGGAACTCGGTGAGCCAGAGCGGCAGGGTCTGCGCGGACTTGTCCTTGTTCAGGATCAGGACCATCGCGAACTCGTTCCAGGCGGTGATGAAGCCGAAGAGCGAGGTGGACATCAGGCCGGGGGCGAGCAGCGGGAAGATCACCTTGCGGAAGGCCTGGCCGCGGGTGCAGCCGTCGATCTGGGCGGCCTCCTCCAGGGTCACCGGGACGGCGGCGATGAAGCCGCGCAGGGTCCAGATGGTGAAGGGGAGGACCATCACGAAGTAGATCGCGGTGAGCAGGGGGAGGCTGTTCAGCATCTCGCTGTCGCGGGCGATCATGTACATCGCGATGACCATGACCTCCCAGGGGGCCATCTGCGCCATCATCACGGCGAGGACGAGGCCCTTGCGGCCCTTGAACTTCATGCGGGCGATGGCGAAGCTCGCGGCGAGCGCGACGAGCAGGGCCAGCAGGACGGCGCCGACGGTGACCAGGACGCTGTTGGTGACGTACGTCCAGAACCGGTCGACCCCGGTGGCCTTGGTGAAGTTGTCCAGGGTCGGGGTGAAGACGAAGACCGGGTCCTTGGTGAGGATCTCGCCGGACGGCTTGAGCGCCGAGGAGAACATCCAGTACACGGGGAAGACGAAGACGAGGGCCAGCAGGAGCGCGCCGAGGTTCTTGGCGACGGCTCCCGGGCGGACCGGCCGGCGGGTGCGGAGCTTCTGCGCGGGCCGGGCGGACGGCGCGGGCGGGCCGGACGGCGCGGGCTTCGGGGCGGTGGTCGTGCTCACTGCTCCTCCTCCTGCTTCAGGATCAGGCGGAAGTAGAAGGACATGACGACCACGAGGATCACGATCGTCAGGACGGAGATCGCGGCGGCGAGGCCGTAGTGGGCCTGGCTCTGGCCCTCGACGTAGGCGAAGACCGGCAGGATCTCGGAGGCGCGGTCGGGGCCGCCCTTGTTCATCGCGTAGACCTGGGTGAAGGCCTTGAAGACCCAGATCACCTCGAGGAACGTGGTGACGAGGAAGAAGGGCTTGAGGTTCGGGAAGACGATCTTCCAGAAGGTCTGCCAGCCGTTGGCGCCGTCCATCCGGGCGGCCTCGTACAGCTCGGAGCTGACGGTGGTCAGGCCGGCGTACATGTTGAGCGCGACGAAGGGGATGGAGCCCCAGACCACCAGGATCGTGACGATCACCAGGGTGGAGAGGCCGGTCTCCATCCAGTTGTGCTGCTCGTAGCCCGCGAAGCCGGCGGTGCGCATGAGCCAGTTCATGACGCCGAACTGCTCGTCGAACAGCCACTTGAAGACCTGGACGGAGGCGACGATCGGCATGGCCCAGGCCATGACCAGCGCCATCGACAGGACCAGGCGCATCTTCTTGCCGAGCTTGTTCAGCAGGATGCCGATGAGGCTGCCGAACACCATGATGAGTGCGACGTTGGCCAGGGTGAAGCCGAAGCTCCGGGCGACGACGGTCCAGAAGTTCACGTCGCCGAGCAGCTCGGTGTAGTTGCCGAGCCCGGCGAAGGGGTACTTCCGCTGGATGAACTCGATCTTGTTGATGTCCTGGAAGGACAGGATCACGTTCTTGATCAGCGGATAGAGCAGGAGGGTCGCGAGGCTGAGCACCGCGGGCCCGATCAGCAGGTAGGGCAGCCACCCCGACGGGAGCGACCTGCCGGCCCCGCGAGGAGACGTACGGCCGCGGTCGCTCCCGCTGACCGGTGCCTTCGGCGGCGGCACGGCGGACTTCATCGGTGCGTCCTGTGGAGCGCTGGTCGCCGCCCCCTGGGAGTGCACAGTCATGGTCTTCGTTTCCTCGCGGTTGACTGTGGAGTCACATGCGCGACCGGGGGTGCGGCAGGCGCTGCGGGCGCCCGCCGCACCCCCCGGTGCGTTCACACTGCTGGGTGGTGCGGGTGCTGCGGGTGCAGCCGGTACTGCGGGGCGGGACTACTTGTTGATGCGGTTCGCGATTTCCTTGTCCGCGTCCGCGCCCGCCTTGGCGGCGTCCTCACCCTTCAGGACCTTGGTCATGAACTCCTTGATGGGGTTCGGCTCGGTCTCGACGTTCGCCCAGCCCGCGGTGACCGGCGTGATCTTGCCGTTGACCCCGGCCTTGCCCATGGCCTCCGCGAACGAGCCGGGGGCGGGGGTGAAGTTGGCGCCGGCCTGGTTCGGGAGCAGCGCGCCCTTGGTCTCGGCGGCGTACTTGGTCATCTGGTCCTTGCCTGCGGCGAGGGCCAGCCACTCCTTGGCGAGCTCCTTGTTCTTGGAGCGCTCGGCCACCGCGAGGTTCGAGCCGCCGAGGAAGACGGTGCTGGTCTTGTCGGCGGTCTTGCCCGGGATCGGGAAGTAGCCGAAGTCGGCCTCCTTGCCCGCCTCCTTCAGGGCCTTCTCGGCGCCGCCGGCCTCCCAGCCCAGACCGATCCAGGAGGCGACGCCGCCCTTGGGAACGATGTCGGTGGACTGCTGCGGGTTGGCCTCGTCCTTGTCCTTGGGGGCGGTGGAGAAGGACTGCAGCTTCTTGTAGAACTCCATCGCGGAGGCGGCCTGCGGGGTGCCCAGTCCGCCCTTCCACTTGCCGCCGTCCTTGACGGCGAGGTCGCCGCCCTCGTCCCAGATCAGGCCGGCGAGGACGTACCAGCTCTGGCCCGGCAGGTAGATCGGCTGCGAGGCCGGGTCGGCCGCCTTCAGCTTCTCCAGGCCGGCGATCCACTCGTCGCGGGTCTTCGGCGGGGTGACACCCGCCTTCTCGAAGGCCTTCTTGTCGTAGATGACGACGCGGTTGGCGGCGTACCAGGGGGCGGAGTAGAGCTTGCCGTCGACCTCGGCCGAGGCGAGCATGCTCTTCTGCCAGGCGTCGGCGCCGAGCTTGGCCTTGTCCTTCGTCAGGTCGGCGAGGCCGCCGGTGACCGCGTAGCCGGCGGTCTGGGTGTTGCCGAGCTCAAGGACGTCCGGAGGGGTGTTCTCGGAGAGGGCGGTGGTGACCTTCTCCTGGATGCCGGTCCACTTCTGCTCCTCGACCTTCACCGTGACACCGGGGTGCTTGGCCGAGAACTCCTTGTTGACCTCTTCGATCCAGGCCTTCGGCGCGGAGCCGTCCATCACCCAGACGGTGATCTCCTTGGGGCCCGCGTCGGCCGTGGCCTTGCCGTCGTCGCCGTTGCCGCACGCCGCGACTCCCGCCAACATGCCCGCCACACTGACCGCCACGATGAGCTTGCGCTTCACGCCACCCTCCTCAGGGATGCCTGCCTGCACTTCCCTTGCCCGCCGCGGTGACATACGCGAAGTACTGCCGTGGGGCCGGGATCTGATCCATATTGGTTTAGACCAGTAGCTGGAGCTTGGCCTAGACCTTTAGGGGTGTCAAGGGTCTAATGAGCGGGTGCTCGGTCCGTTATCGGACCGACACCTGGGGAGAGAGAAGGCCTGTCCCCCCGCACGTGTCACGATGTGACCGCACATATCGGAGGAGCCGGTGACGGCAGCGAAACTGGAGTCGGGAAGGCGGGCGGCGATGGCCACCGAAGGGGCGATCACGGAGCCGGAAGGCGGGGCGGCCACCCGCACGGCGCGTGTACCCAAGTACTACCGACTCAAGCGGCACTTGCTCGACATGACCGAGACCCTGCCGCCCGGCACCCCGGTGCCGCCGGAGCGCACGCTCGCGGCCGAATTCGACACCTCGCGGACCACCGTCCGCCAGGCCCTCCAGGAGCTCGTCGTCGAGGGCCGCCTGGAGCGGATCCAGGGCAAGGGCACCTTCGTCGCGAAGCCCAAGGTCTCGCAGGCCCTGCAACTCACCTCGTACACCGAGGACATGCGCGCCCAGGGGCTGGAACCGACGTCCCAGCTGCTGGACATCGGCTACGTGACGGCCGACGACACCCTGGCCGGGCTCCTCAAGATCAGCACCGGTGGACGGGTCCTGCGCATCGAGCGGCTGCGGCTGGCCAGCGGTGAGCCGATGGCCATCGAGACCACCCACCTGTCGGCCAAGCGCTTCCCCGCCCTGCGCCGTTCGCTCGTCAAGTACACCTCGCTCTACACCGCCCTCGCCGAGGTCTACGACGTCCACCTCGCCGAGGCCGAGGAGACGATCGAGACCTCGCTGGCGACCCCGCGCGAGGCCGGCTTGCTCGGCACCGACGTCGGCCTGCCGATGCTGATGCTCTCCCGGCACTCCCTCGACGCGGACGGGGAGCCCGTGGAGTGGGTGCGGTCGGTGTACCGCGGCGACCGGTACAAGTTCGTCGCCCGGCTCAAGCGCCCCGCCGTCTGAGGGCGGGCGGCCGACTGAGGGCGGGCGGCTGAGGGCCGCCGGAGACCCGCCGGAGACCCGCCGGTGTTCCGTCCCTATATACCGGGAACCGGAATACCGGAATACGGACGGGGTCTTACGTTCACCAGGCAATACCCCGTAGATTCCCTGCGCTTACGCAGATGATCGACGAGGGGACGAGGGTCATGCCTGAACCGGAAGCAACTGGGACACAGCGGGACGCGGCGGGTCCGGGCACCAGGCCGGGCTCGCCTTCTGCGAAGTCCATCGCCGTGTGGGTGCTCGTCGGACTCGTCGGGGCCGTCGGCTGGGGCGTCCTGGCCCTGTCGCGCGGCGAGGAGATCTCCGCCGCGTGGCTGCTCGCCGCCGCACTGGGCTCGTACGCGATCGGCTACCGCTTCTACTCGCGGTTCATCGCCCACCGCGTCCTGAAGGTGGACAAGACGCGGGCCACCCCCGCCGAACGCCTTGACAACGGTGTCGACTTCCACCCCACCGACCGACGGGTCCTTTTCGGCCACCACTTCGCCGCCGTCGCGGGTGCCGGACCGCTCGTCGGACCGGTGCTCGCCGCGCAGATGGGCTACCTGCCCGGCACGATCTGGATCGTCGCGGGCGTGATCTTCGCCGGCGCCGTGCAGGACATGGTGACGCTGTTCTTCTCCACGCGGCGCGACGGCCGTTCGCTCGGCCAGATGGCCCGGGACGAGATCGGCCCCGTGGGCGGAGCCGCCGCCCTCCTCGCCGTCTTCGCCATCATGATCATCCTGCTGGCCGTGCTCGCGCTGGTCATCGTCAACGCCCTGGCGCACTCGCCCTGGGGAGTCTTCTCCATCGGCATGACCATCCCGATCGCCCTCTTCATGGGCTTCTACCTGCGCGTCCTGCGACCCGGCCGGGTCACCGAGGTCTCACTGATCGGCGTGGCCCTGCTGCTGCTCGCCATCGTCGCGGGCGGCTGGGTCGCGGAGTCCTCGCTGGCGGACACCTTCACCCTGGAGAAGGAGACGCTGGTCATCTGGATGATCGCGTACGGCTTCCTGGCCTCGGTGCTGCCGGTGTGGATGCTGCTCGCCCCGCGCGACTACCTCTCCACGTTCATGAAGGTCGGCACCATCGCGCTGCTCGCCCTCGGCGTGTTCATCGCGATGCCCACCCTCAAGATGCCCGCCGTCACCGACTTCGCCTCGCGCGGCGACGGCCCGGTCTTCGCCGGCTCGATGTTCCCGTTCGTGTTCATCACGATCGCCTGCGGCGCCCTGTCGGGCTTCCACGCACTGGTCTCCTCGGGCACCACCCCGAAGATGATCCAGAAGGAAACCCAGGTCCGGATGATCGGCTACGGGGCGATGCTCACCGAGTCCTTCGTCGCCGTCATGGCCGTGATCACCGCCTGCATCCTGGAGCCCGGGCTCTACTTCGCCATCAACTCCCCCGGCGGCGTCATCGGCACGACGGTGGAATCGGCCTCGCAGGCGGTCACGAACTTCGGCTTCGCCATCTCCCCGGAGGCCCTGGCCCAGGCCGCGAAGGACGTGGAGGAGACGAGCCTGCTCTCGCGCACCGGTGGCGCGCCGACCTTCGCCCTCGGAATGTCCGAGATCTTCGCCTCGGTGATCGGCGGAGGCTCGATGAAGGCGTTCTGGTACCACTTCGCGATCATGTTCGAGGCGCTGTTCATCCTCACCACGGTGGACGCCGGCACCCGGGTCGGCCGGTTCATGCTCCAGGACACCCTGGGCAACGTGCACAAGTCTTTCAAGGACGTCAGCTGGAAGCCCGGCGTGTGGCTCGCCAGCGCCGTCGTCGTCGGCGGCTGGGGCTACTTCCTGTGGGTCGGCGTGAAGGACCCGCTGGGCGGCATCAACCAGCTGTTCCCGCTGTTCGGCATCGCGAACCAGCTGCTGGCCGCCGTCGCCCTGGCGGTCTGCACCACGCTGCTGGTGAAGTCGGGGCGGCTCAAGTGGGCCTGGGTGACGGCGGTTCCGCTGGCCTGGGACGCCACCGTGACGCTCACGGCCAGCTACCAGAAGATCTTCTCCGAGGACGTCCGGGTCGGCTTCTTCGCCCAGCGCGACAAGTACCAGGCCGGCATCGACGCCGACAAGGTGCTGCCGCCCGCCAAGACCATGGACGAGATGCACACGGTGGTCACCAACGCCACGGTGGACGGGGTCCTGTGCGCCCTCTTCGCCCTGCTGATCGTCATCGTGCTGGCCGACGCGGCCCGCACCTGCTTCAAGGCGATCAGCAACCCGGAGTCGGCGAAGCTCGCCGAGGTCCCGTGGACGGAGTCGAAGATCATCGCTCCCGCAGGGCTGGTCCCCACCGCCGAGGAGAAGGCCGAACTCGCCGCGGCGGGCCTGGATTCGGGCGGCGGGCGGGTCAAGGAGCCGGTGGCCTGATGAGCCTGCGCAGCGCACTGGCGAGGGCGCGGTACTTCGTACGGGAGTTCTCGGGGGAGGCGGCCTACGACCGGTACGTCGCCCACACCCGCTCCCACGACCCGCACGCGGAGGTCCCGACCCGTCGCGCGTTCGAACGGGCCCGCACGGACGCCCGCGAGGCGGACCCGCGCGAGGGCTTCGGCTGCTGCTGAGCCCGTGACGGCCCGAAGGGTCCTACCGCCTGGCGGTAGGACCCTTCGGCTTGCTCAGCGCACCCAGTCCTTGAGGGGCTCGGTCTGGAGGGTGATGCCTACGGGGTCGGGAAGGTGGATGTCCTTCCCGAAGGGGACCGTGCGGACGGTCTCATACCGCCGCCCGTCGGGCTCGCTGTAGACCGAGACCTCACAGCTGTCCCTGTCGATCAGGAGGTAGACCGGAATGCCGGTCTCCGCGAAGGCCCGGGGCTTCTCGATACGGTCGCGCCGATCGGTGTCGGAGTCATACGAGGTGACCTCGACGACCATCAGGACAGAATCCGGGTCGACCCAATCACCTTGCGCCTTCATAAAGCCACTCGGTGCCAGCACTCCATCAGGCTTGGCACGCCCCTCGCGATACTGCTGCACCTTCAGTCCCTGCTCGGGGTACAGGAAGAGCTCGGGTCGGTGCTGGATGCAGATGCGCAAGAGCCACTCGATGATCAGTCCGTGGCCGCCGTCCGGCACGGCCTTGACTCCCAGCTTCCCGTCGATGAATTCCAACCGCAGCCCTTCGATCTCTCTGGCGCCTATACGCGCCAGGGACTCGAACTCCTCGGTCAGCATGTGGGGCCGGTCGGTCATCACGGGTGATGCCTCACTCACCTTCATCGACGGTGCTGTATCCGACGATAGCGCCGGGCACCGACACCCGTCCTGCACACTCGACCCCATGGACATCGTGATCAGGGAAGCACTGCCTGCGGAGTACGAGGCGCTCGGGGCGATCACCGCGCAGGCCTATCTCGGGGACGGGCTGCTCACCTTCGGCGAGGAGGACCCCTACCTCGCCCGGCTGCGGGACGTGGCCGGGCGGGCCGCGGACAGCGAGATACTCGTCGCCGCCCACAGCGACGGCCAGCTGCTCGGGGGTGTGGCCTTCGCCCCGCCGGGGAGTTCGTTCCGCGACATCGCGGGGTCCGACGAGGCCGAGTTCCGGATGCTGGCCGTCGCCCGGGAGGGCCGCGGGCAGGGGATCGGCGAGGCGCTCGTACGGGCCTGCATCGACCGCGCCCGCGCCCTGGCGGGCGTCCGGCGCCTCGTGCTGTCCACGTCCGACGACATGCCGACCGCCCACCGGCTCTACGAACGCCTCGGTTTCGTACGGACTCCCGCGCGGGACTGGGAGCCCTTCCCCGGCCTCGCTCTGCTCACGTACGGTCTCGAACTGTAGCCGCGGCGACACAACATCTAGGGGGTCGCACACGAGGCGGCCCCCACATGTATGCTCATGCCTGCTGTCGCCGCAGGGGAATCCGGTGCGAATCCGGAACTGTCCCGCAACGGTATGAAAAGTCCGAGGACCTGCCGACGGCGCACCCGGCTCGACCGAACCGGGTGCCGATACGTCCGGGCCTCGCGGTTGGGCCGGTGGACGCCATGCGGTGTACGCGTTCTGCCACGCCCGCATGCGCCTCCCCGTGCCCGCCCGCCGTCGACCGGGCCGAGCGAGGGAGAGCTCCCGCCGTGACCATCGCGCCTTCCGCACCGCGCGCCGAGTCCGTTTCTGGCGACACCACCGAGGGCCCGGGGGCCACGCTGCTGCGTACCCTCACCGAACTGACGGCGGACCTCCCCGACACCGACCCCGGCCGGGTCGCCGCCGCCGCACTGCGCGGCCGCAGTTCCGCCGCCGACGAGGCCGAACTGCGCGGCCTGGCCACCGAGGCTGCCGCCGGCCTGATCTCCGAGGACCCGGCGTACTCCAAGCTGGCCGCCCGGCTGCTGACGCTGGCCGTCCGCGACGAGGCCGCCGGCCAGGGCGCCACCTCGTTTTCCGCCTCGGTCGCGGTCGGGCACCGCGAGGGCCTCATCGCCGACCGCACGGCCCAGTTCGTGACCACGCACGCGGCCAGGCTGGACGCGCTGGTGGAGCACGCCCTCGCCGAGGGCGCCGACGACCGCTTCGGCTTCTTCGGCCTGCGCACCCTGCACAGCCGCTACCTGCTGCGCCACCCGATCACCCGCCAGGTCATCGAGACCCCGCAGTACTTCATGCTGCGCGTGGCCTGCGGTCTCGCCGAGGACGAGAGCGTCCAGGCCGTCGAGGAAGTGGCCTCGCTCTACCGGCTGATGAGCCGCCTCGACTACCTGCCGTCCTCCCCCACGCTCTTCAACTCCGGCACCCGGCACCCGCAGATGTCCTCCTGCTACCTGCTGGACTCCCCGCTGGACGAGCTCGACTCGATCTACGACCGCTACCACCAGGTCGCCCGCCTCTCCAAGCACGCCGGCGGCATCGGCCTCTCGTACTCCCGCATCCGCGCCCGCGGTTCGCTGATCCGCGGCACCAACGGCCACTCCAACGGCATCGTGCCGTTCCTGAAGACCCTCGACGCCTCCGTCGCCGCCGTGAACCAGGGCGGCCGCCGCAAGGGCGCCGCCGCCGTCTACCTGGAGACCTGGCACGCGGACATCGAGGAGTTCCTGGAGCTCCGCGACAACACCGGCGAGGACCAGCGCCGCACGCACAACCTGAACCTCGCCCACTGGGTCCCGGACGAGTTCATGCGCCGCGTGAACGCCGACGCCGACTGGTCGCTGTTCTCCCCCGCCGACGTGCCCGAGCTCGTCGACCTGTGGGGCGACGCGTTCGACGCCGCCTACCGCAAGGCCGAGGCCGCGGGCCTCGCCCGCAAGACCATGCCGGCCCGCGACCTGTACGGCCGGATGATGCGCACCCTCGCGCAGACCGGCCAGGGCTGGATGACCTTCAAGGACGCCTCCAACCGCACGGCGAACCAGACCGCCGAGCCGGGCACCGTCGTCCACTCCTCCAACCTGTGCACCGAGATCATCGAGGTCACCAACGACGGCGAGACGGCTGTCTGCAACCTCGGCTCGGTCAACATGGGCGCCTTCGTGGTGGACGGGGACATCGACTGGGAGCGCCTGGACGAGACCGTCCGCACCGCCGTGACCTTCCTCGACCGCGTGGTGGACATCAACTTCTACCCGACCGAGCAGGCCGGCCGCTCCAACGCCCGCTGGCGCCCGGTGGGCCTGGGCGCGATGGGCCTCCAGGACGTCTTCTTCAAGCTCAAGCTGCCCTTCGACTCCCCCGAGGCGAAGGCCCTGTCCACCAAGCTGTCCGAGCGCATCATGCTGGCCGCGTACGAGGCCTCCTGCGACCTCGCCGAGCGCAGCGGCCCGCTGCCGGCCTGGGAGCAGACCCGCACCGCCCGCGGCGTCCTGCACCCGGACCACTACGACGTGCAGCTGAACTGGCCGGAGCGCTGGGACGCGCTGCGCGCCCGGATCGCCCGGACCGGCATGCGCAACTCGCTGCTCCTGGCCATCGCCCCGACGGCGACGATCGCCTCGATCGCGGGCGTGTACGAGTGCATCGAGCCGCAGGTCTCCAACCTCTTCAAGCGCGAAACGCTGAGCGGTGAGTTCCTCCAGGTCAACGCCTACCTGGTGGACGAGCTGAAGCAGCTCGGCGTGTGGGACGCGCAGACCCGCGAGGCGCTGCGCGACGCCTCGGGTTCGGTACAGGGCTTCGGCTGGATCCCCGCCGAGGTGCGCGAGCTGTACCGCACGGCGTGGGAGATCCCGCAGCGCGGCCTGATCGACATGGCGGCGGCCCGTACCCCGTTCCTCGACCAGGCCCAGTCGCTGAACCTGTTCCTGGAGACGCCCACCATCGGCAAGCTGAGCTCGATGTACGCGTACGCCTGGAAGCAGGGCCTGAAGACCACGTACTACCTGCGCTCGCGCCCGGCGACGAAGATCGCCCGTGCCGCGACCGGCTCGGCCGTCCCGGCCGCCGCCACCCCGCTCCCGCAGGCCGTCGACGCCGAAGCGCTGGCCTGCTCCCTTGAGAACCCCGAGTCCTGCGAGGCCTGCCAGTAATGAGCTCCACCGACCACAAGAACCTCCTGGACCCGGGCTTCGAGCTCACGCTGCGGCCCATGCGCTACCCGGACTTCTACGAGCGCTACCGGGACGCGATCAAGAACACGTGGACGGTCGAGGAGGTCGACCTCCACTCGGACGTCGCGGACCTCGCGAAGCTGACGCCGGCCGAGCAGCACATGATCGGCCGTCTGGTCGCGTTCTTCGCGACGGGCGACTCGATCGTCTCGAACAACCTGGTGCTGACGCTGTACAAGCACATCAACTCCCCGGAGGCGCGCCTGTACCTGTCGCGCCAGCTGTTCGAGGAGGCCGTGCACGTCCAGTTCTACCTGACGCTGCTCGACACCTACCTGCCCGACCCGGACGACCGGGCGGCCGCCTTCGACGCGGTCGAGGAGATCCCCTCCATCCGCGAGAAGGCGCAGTTCTGCTTCCGCTGGATGGACTCCGTCGAGAAGATCGACCGGCTGGAGACGCAGGCCGACCGCCGCCGCTTCCTGCTGAACCTGATCTGCTTCGCGGCGTGCATCGAGGGCCTGTTCTTCTACGGTGCCTTCGCGTACGTGTACTGGTTCCGCTCCCGCGGCCTGCTGCACGGCCTGGCCACCGGCACCAACTGGGTCTTCCGCGACGAGACCATGCACATGAACTTCGCCTTCGAAGTCGTGGACACGGTCCGCAAGGAGGAGCCGGAACTCTTCGACGACGCCCTCCAGCAGCAGGTCACCGACATGCTGAAGGAGGCCGTGGCGGCGGAGCTGCAGTTCGGCCGCGACCTGTGCGGCGAGGGCCTGCCGGGCATGAACACCGAGTCGATGCGCGAGTACCTGGAGTGCGTCGCGGACCAGCGCCTGGTCCGCCTCGGCTTCCCGGCCGTGTACGGATCGCAGAACCCGTTCTCCTTCATGGAGCTGCAGGGCGTGCAGGAACTGACCAACTTCTTCGAGCGCCGCCCGTCGGCGTATCAGGTCGCCGTCGAGGGCACGGTCGACCTGGACGAGGACTTCTGAACGGTGTGAACCGTGGATCGGCCGGCAGCAGCCTTGCGCAGCTGCCGGTCGATCCTGCGTTCACGGGCCATGCCGTACAGGGAGGGGCCGAGGAGCAGGACCGCGAGGGCGAGGACGGTGAGGTAGTTCAGGAAAGTGCTCATGGGCCTACTTTCGGCCGGGCGAGCAAGATCGGACAGTGGCAGGACTGTCATGAAGGAGCGAATTACTGCCACACTGGAGTCATGCTCACCAACGTGGCCGTGGCCCTCGTCGACGGCGTGGCACCCTTCGAGTTCGGGATCTTCTGCGAGGTCTTCGGGATCGACCGCAGCGCGCAGGGGCTGCCCGTGTATGACTTCGCCGTGTGCGCGGCCGAGGAAGGGCCGCTGACCATGGCGGACGTCGGCTTCGCGGTCGCGCCCGCGCACGGCCTGGAGCGGCTGGAGGAGGCGGATCTGATCTGCCTGCCCGCCGACCGGCAGGCGCCCGTGCGGGAGTACCCCGAGCCGTTCCTCGAGGCCCTGCGCCGGGCCGTGGACCGGGGTGCGCGGGTGCTGAGCGTGTGCAGCGGGGCTTTCGTCCTGGGCGCGGCCGGACTGCTCGACGGCCGGCGCTGCACCACGCACTGGATGCACGCCCCGGCCCTGTCCCGCCGCTACCCCCGGGCCGTCGTCGACCCCGACGTGCTCTACGTGGACGAGGGCCGGGTGATCACCTCCGCGGGCACCGCTTCGGGCATCGACGCGTGCCTGCACGTCGTGCGGCAGGAGCAGGGCGCCGAGGTGGCCAACACCATCGCGCGGCGGATGGTCGTGCCGCCCCACCGGGACGGCGGGCAGGCCCAGTTCATCCAGCGGCCGCTGCCGCGCACGGCCTGTGACACGGTGGGCGAGGTGATCGGGTGGATGGCCCGCCACCTCGAGGACGAGATCACCGTCGAGCAGCTCGCCGAGCGCGCGCACATGTCACCGCGTACCTTCGCCCGCCGCTTCCTGCAGGAAACCGGCACCACCCCCTACCAGTGGGTGCTGCGGCAGCGGGTCCTGCTGGCCCAGGAGTTGCTGGAGACCACGGACGAGACCGTCGACGCGATCGCGGGCCGCTGCGGCTTCGGGACCGCGGCCGCCCTGCGCCACCACTTCCTGCGGACGCTCGGCACCACCCCGAACGCCTTCAGGCGCACCTTCCGGGGCCCCCGGGCCGTGGCATGATCCCGCACCGGTGGCGGCCGGGGACGCGCGTTGGCGAGAACCGGGCCGCCTTTGGCCCAAACCAGTCCCCTGTGTAGTCGAGCGGTGTCGTACGGTGATGACGCCCGGTCCGTCGCTCCCGCACGGCGACCGGCCGCGCACCGTAATACACAGCTCAGGAGGGCCCGCCCATGTCCCGTACCGACAGCGGCTGGAACGCCGTACCGGCCGACAGCGGTTGGGGCTGCGCGCAGAAGTAGCGCAGCAGTAGCAGCCAACGCGGCAGGGCCCCGCCTCCCGAGAGGGAGCGGGGCCCTGCCGCGTGTGCGGTGCGTACGCGGTGCACGTGCGGTGCGCGCGCTGCGTGCGCGGAAGGTCAGTCGGCGGACGATCAGTCGTTGGGGACCGTCTCGTAGCGCGGGGTGCCCTCCGCCATCTGCCGCAGGGCGTCCTTGCGGTCGCGCTTCGAGAGACGGTCGATGTACAGGTACCCGTACAGGTGGTCGGTCTCGTGCTGGAGGCAGCGCGCGAAGTAGCCGGTGCCACGCACCTTGATCGGGTTGCCCTGCGCGTCCTGGCCCTCGACCTCGGCGTAGTCCGGGCGGGCCAGCGAGGCGTACGCCGTCGGGACCGACAGGCAGCCCTCGTTGGAGTCGTCCAGCACCCGCGCGCCGGCGGGCAGCTCGACGAGCTTCGGGTTGACGACCACACCGGTGTGGCGCACGCCTTCGTCGTCGGGGCAGTCGTAGACGAAGACCTTGGCGTCCACGCCGATCTGGTTCGCGGCCAGGCCCACGCCCTCGGCGGCCTTCTGGCTGGCGAACATGTCGTCGATCAGCCGGGCGAGCTCGTCGCCGAACTCGGTGACGTCCTTGCACTCCCGGTGCAGGACCGGGTTGCCGACCACCGTGATGGGGCGGGCGGTGCCTCGCTCGCGGTGGGCGAGCTCGCGCTCCGCGCAGTTCTCGGTGTCCACGACGTACCCGTCGTTCACCTCGCCCGCGACCTCGACAACCTCGTTCTCCTGCTGCGCCATGTCCGCCGTACGCCTTCCCTAAGTCACCGGTGTGCCCGTACAGCCTACGGCCCCCGGCTCAGCAGACTTCCTCGAGATCCCGCCACTCCCGGGTGTCCGGGCTGTCGGCGACCCAGCCGTCCAGCAGCCCGCGCACCAGACCGGCCGGAGCCGCGATGCCGCACTCCCGCTCGGGTACCCACAGCGAACCGGACCCGGCCGTACGGTGCCCCAGCGGCCCCGGGTGCCCCGGCTCGCTGTGGTCGTGCGGATCCAGGTGCTCCCCGTCGCCCTCGTCGCTCGGCATCTCGCTCTCCGAGCAGGTCCGGCACAGCAGCCGCACCGAAGAGGACCAGTCCTCGGCGGCGAAGCCCGCGTCCGAAGCCAGCTGCTCCAGGGCGTTGCGGTCCGCCTCGCCGGCCGCCTCCAGCAGCACCACCCACGTGGGCACGGGCGAGGGCGCCCACAGCTCGATCTCGTCGAAGACGGGGTACGAGGGCCCGGCCGCGGTGACCCGCTCGCCGTGCGGGACCCCGTCGTGGAGCACCACCTCGCCCCAGCGGCGCCCCGAGGAGGGCAGGGGGATGGACAGGACCTCGAGCCGGGCCGGATCCAGCCTGCGGCCCCAGACCACCTCGGCCTCGCCCTCGGGCGACAGCCGTACGGCGGCGCTGCCCAGCTCCATGCCCACCGGTTCGCCGCTGTTCTTCCCGCCGGCGCCCGAGCCGTGCGCGTCGCCGGGCACCTTCAGCCCGTACGCCTGCCAGGCCCGCCGGGCCAGCGGCCAGTCCTGCAGCGCGGTCGCGGCGATCCCGACGTTCCACCAGTCCGGGGCGCCCGTCTCGCGGTCCAGCAGGGCCACGGCGCGCAGTCCGGCGGCCCGTGCCTGTTCCCAGTCGTGCCGGAACTTGTGCAACAGGGCCAGGTTGAACCAGGACTCGGACAGCCAGGGCTCCAGGTCCGCGGCTCTGGTCAGGAGCGCTCCCGCGTCCTCGTACCGCCCGTCCCCGATCAGCGTGAACGCGCGGTCGGTGGCCTGCCGCCACGAGGCGGAGGGCCGATGCCGTACCTTCCCGAAGATCCTCACGATTCCCGCCTGCCGGTCCTACGGTGCAGCCTTGCGGACACTCTCACTCTCACTCTTACTGGCATCCAACCATGCCCGCTCGGACGGCCGCTCATTACCCATGGGTTACCCCGGTGGGACGGGAACAACTCTGTCACGTCCGCCCCTGGCCAGAACCCTCGCCAGACACTCCACGACCTCCGGCTGGTAGTCGTGCCCGGTGCCCAGGCGGAGCTCTTCCAGGGCCGCCAGTGAGCCGCTCGGGTGACGGACCCCGCCCACCAGGTCGTCGTACGCGTTCACCGCGCGCACGATGCGTGCGGCGACGGGCTGCTCCCGGTAGGGGTCCGCCTGCCGCTCCACGACCACGGCGACCTCGGCGGCCACCCCGGTCAGGCGGGCCACCTCCCCGCCCAGCTCGGCGATTCGGCGGGCCTCGGCGGCGGGCAGCAGGGCGGTGGCCCCGTCCGGGACCGGGTCGACGAGGGAGAGCTGCCCGATGTCGTGCATCAGCGCCGCGTACTCGAGGACCGTGAGCTCCCGCTCCGACAGGCCCAGCTCCCGGCCGACGGCGCAGCTCAGGGCGGCGACCCGGCGGGAGTGCCCGGGCGGGGTGTAGCCGGCGATCTCGGTGGCCCGGGCCAGGGAGGTGATGGTCTGGCGGTAGGTGGTGCGGATCGCGGTGATCCGGTGGAAGGACATCTGGGTCAGGAGCAGGGGCACGCTGAAGACGGGCAGCGCCCACAGCCCGGCTCCCGCGACGCCGAGGGCCATCACCACGCCGGTGGCGCAGATCGCCGAGCCGATGCCGAGCTGGGCGCGCAGCTCGTCGCGCAGCAGGGGGCCGTACGGCCAGCCGGTACGGGCCCCGGCGAGGAGGGCGGCGAGGACGGCCTCGCACAGGGCGGTCAGGCCGAGGAGGCAGAGCAGGAACAGGACGAGGTACGGGCCCTGGCCGAGCCGCTCCTCCAGTCGGCCGGAGTTGTAGAGCGGCTGGAAACAGACGGCGGCGAAGGCGACGGTGAGGACGCGGCGGGCGAGGTGGTCCACGGCGGGGCCGCGGCCCCGGGCGATGTGCGGGACGATCCCGGCCAGGGCTGCCGCGACGACCACGGCGACAATCTGGAGGACCCCGTGGTGGGTGGGCTGCCCGGCGTTCTGGCCGAGGAGGGCGTAGGCGAGGGCTGCGGCGGAGGCGAGGGGCGCCGGCCGGCGGTCGGTGGGGGCGTGGTGCTCGCGGGGGTCGCGGCGGGCGAGCTCACCGATGGTGATGAGGAGGCCGAAGGCCAGGGCGATGCCGGGTTCGACGAGGCCGTACCACAGGGTGTGGCCCAGGCCGACGGCGGTGAGCAGGCCGGCGGCCCCGCGCACGCTCCCCACGGCGGTGGCCCTCACGCCCCGTCCCCCGCCCCGCGGCGGACGTGTGCGGGGGATCCGGTGGTGCGGGAGAGCGGCTCCCGGGGTGCGGTGGGCGCGGCGTCGTGGTCATCGTGGTCATCGTGCTCGCCGTGCTCCTCTTCGCGGAGGGGAGGGTCGGCGGGCGGAGCCGGTGCCGCGGGGCGCGGGCCCTGGACTGGGCCTTGGCCCTGGCCCTGGCTTTGGCCCTGCCCCTGGCCCTGGCCCGGCAGGGCGGGCAGCGCTCCGCAAGCGGTGTCCGGGCCCGGAGCCGAGCCGCTGATCACCTGGAGGTCCGCGTCGGAGGTGACCACCGGATGCCAGCCGTGCCGTCCGATGGCCCCGGTCAGGGCGTCCACCATCGCCGGATCGAACTGCCGGCCGGCGCACCGCTCCAGCTCCGCCAGGGCCACCGGCACCGGCCGGGCCCGGCTGTAGGACCGGGTCGAGGTCATCGCATCGAAGGCGTCGGCCACCGCCACCACGCGGGCGAGCACCGGAATCTGCTCGCCGGTCAGCCCGTAGGGGTATCCCGAGCCGTCGACCCGCTCGTGGTGGTGCAGGATCGCGGACCGGGCCTCCCCGAGGAAGCCGATGCCGCGCACCATCTCGTGCCCGTATTCGGGGTGCAGCTCGATGATCCGGCGCTCCTGCGCGGTGAGCGGCCCGTCCTTGCGCAGCAGCCGGGTCGGGACGCCGAGCTTGCCGACGTCGTGCAGGATCCCGGCGATGCGGACGACTTCGAGGCGGTCCTCGGACATGCCCAGCTCGCGGGCGATCATCGCGGAGGCCTGGCCGACGCGCTCGCTGTGGCCGCGCGTGTAGCGGTCCTTGATGTCGACGGCCTGCACGAGCGCGCGGATGGTGGCCTGGTGGGCGGCGCGTTCGCGGTGGTACTGGGCGAAGACCCAGCAGGAGATGTACATCGGCAGCAGGACGAGCAGGGCGGCCGGGAGCCCGTAGGGGCTGCGCCACATGACCGCCATCATCAGTCCGGCGAGGCCGTGCACGCAGTGCGGGGCGAGGGACCGGGTGAACAGTCCGCGCCAGGCGGTGGCGGCGGGCCGGCGTTCCGCGGCGGCCAGGACGCCGCCGTCGAGGGCGGTGAGCACCAGGCAGAAGGCGACGGCCGCGGCCGCGGCGGGGAGCAGCACGTACGGGAAGTCCGCCATCCAGACGGGCGGGTCCGCCGAGCCCGGTGGACCGGACGGCGCGGAGGTGCCCAGGGCGGCCGGGCCGCGCAGCAGCCGGAACGTTTGCCCTGCGACCCAGGCGGCGATCACCTGCTGCGCCCCGTGCCAGACCCGGCGCACCGTGGCGGGCCGCTGGACGACGGTCCCCGCGAACCCGCCGGGGAGCGCCACGAGCGCGGCGGCGGCGGGCGGCAGCAGGAGGACGGCGGCCAGCAGGACGGGGAAGAAGGCGCCGATGCCCTCGGGCACCCGGCTGCCCAGCAGCGGGCAGATCCTGACCAGCTCGCAGCCGAGGTAGAGCACGGCGAGCAGGGCCACGGCGGCCCAGGGGGTGGCGGAATCGGTGAAGGCGGGCGCGACGCAGGCGAGGGCCGCGAGGACGGCGCAGAGGATGTAGGCGCGCGCCGCCGGCGGAAGTACCCGCATGGCGCTCTCCTCCCCGTGCGGTGCGAGCAAGCCAGGTACCGAATCAAACCAGCACCGAATGGGGAGAATAAGTGGGGGCCCTTGAGAAGCGGGCCACATTTTCACATTGCGGCATACAGACGCCCCCGGATTAGCACCTTCGGGTGAACGAAGTGGCGTTCCGGGGGCGGATGTTGTTCCAGTAGGGCCGAACGGCCGGCAGAGGCGTCAGCCGGGGGCGGGGTTGTCCGCGGTGACATCGGCGGTGATGTCGTGATCGGGCACGGCCTGTCCCGACCGGATCAGTTCGATCCGTCCCATCACCTTGGACCGCAGGTCGCTCGGCACGTCGTCCGATCCGCAACAGCGCTTGACCAGCTTCTTCACGGCCTGCTCCAGGCCGTACTTCTCCAGACAGGGGCTGCATTCGCCGAAGTGCGTCTCGAACTTCGTGCAGTCGCTGTCGGGCATCTCGTGGTCGAGGAACTCGTAAAGGTGGTCCAGGACCTCAGCGCACTCCGTCTCGTGCGGCTCTCCGCAACTCATGAGCCCGAGCCTTTCCGGTCGTTCGACTCTCCCGCGCCCGCGGTAACCAGCCCGCGTTCACGGGCATAGTCCTCCAGCATTCCGCGGAGTTGACGGCGGCCACGGTGCAGTCGTGACATGACCGTACCGATGGGTGTACCCATGATGTCGGCGATCTCCTTGTACGCAAAGCCCTCTACGTCGGCAAGATAGACCGCGATGCGGAACTCCTCCGGAATGGCCTGGAGCGCTTCCTTCACGTCCGAATCGGGCAGATGGTCGAGCGCCTGCGATTCGGCGGAGCGCAGACCGGTCGACATGTGCGACTCGGCGCGCGCCAGCTGCCAGTCCTCGATCTCCTCCGCGGCACTGCGCTGGGGTTCGCGCTGCTTCTTGCGGTAGGAGTTGATGAACGTGTTGGTGAGAATGCGGTAGAGCCACGCCTTCAGGTTGGTGCCCTCGCGGAACTGGTGGAAGGACGCGTATGCCTTCGCGTACGTCTCCTGGACCAGGTCCTCGGCGTCGGCCGGATTGCGCGTCATGCGCAGCGCGGCCGAATACATCTGGTCGAGGTAGCCGAGGGCGTCCCGCTCGAAGCGCGCATTGCGCTCCGGGGTCGTCTCCTCCGCGTGGCCTTCGTCGGTCCCAGCGACAGGACCCACCTCCTCCGACTGCGTGGCGATTCCGAAAGCGGAGCCGCTCGAATCGGAGAATAGTCGACCATCCCGGCCCTCCGCCGCCCGAAGCGTGCTGCGCTTGGGGCTGGGGAGAACCGTCCAGTCCAGGTCAGCGGCCTGCCGACGGTTCTGACTGATGACCTGGGTCATGCGCTCCCTCTCCTCCGACAAGTTCCCGTACGTACCGACATCCGGCACAACAGACGGTGTGGGCGGCGCATTCCCCGGTGCGGGCGCGGTTTCCGGCCCGTTCCGGCCCGTTCCGGCCCGTTCCGGGACGCGTGCGGGCCGGGGTGATCGGGATCACCCCGGGATCCGGCGGGCCCCGATCAGACCTCGAGTGCGGTGAGCCATTCGGCCACCGCTGCGGTGATCACGGCGAGGGCCTCCTCCTGGGTGACGTCCGCCTTCTTGGGCACGGCGAAACCGTGGTCCCCGTACGGGATCTCCACCAGCGTGTACGCGCCGCCCGGCGGGAACTCCTCCGGCCGTCCGAAGGGGTCCCGGCCGCCCTGGACCACGAGCGTGGGCCGCCCGGCGCCGAGCAGCTCCTCGGCCCGCGACTTCTCCGGCCGGCCCGGCGGGTGCAGGGGGAAGGCCAGCGCCAGGACGCCCGCCGCGCCGAGCGCGGCGGCGGTCCGGCAGGCCACCCGGGCCCCCGCGCTGCGGCCGCCCGCGACCACGGGCAGCCCGGGCTCCGTGAGGGCCGGCCACAGCCCGTGCCACCCCTCGTCGAGCACCTTGGGAGCGGCGGCGACCTTCTTCCCGGCGACCCGCCAGGGCTGTTCGACGAGGGCCACGGTGACGCCCCGCGCGGGCAGCGCGGCGGCCAGCGCCTGGAGGTCGCGGGCCTCGATGCCGCCGCCGGCACCGTGGCTGACGGCGAGCACGAGGCGGGCCTTGCGGGCGGTGTGCCAGGTGATGCGGGCCTCGCCCGCCGGGGTGTCGACGCTCTGGGTGCGACTGCTCATGCGCCCCATCCTGCCCGGCGCGACACCGCCTAGAAGAGCGTGCCCTCTTCCGGCGCGGCGAGTTCCGCGAGCAGTTCGGGCGCGTTGTTGCGTACGTTGCTGACGGCGGTGGAGACCGGATAGGCCCGCATCAGGCCGCCCGGCGGCGGTGCCAGCAACCGGCGCAGCGAGCCCTCGGTGTCGGTGTTCGCGGGGTCCAGCCAGGCGTCCCAGCGGTCGGGGGTCAGCATGAGCGGCATCCGGGGGTGGATGTCGGACAGCGAGCGCGGGCCCTCGGCGGGAGCCGCCGCCAGCGGCGCGGTCTCGGCCTCGGTGGTGATCACCGAGCAGGTGACCCGCCAGGCGAGCGGATGGGCGTCGGGCAGGGTCCGGTCGCGCCAGAACTCGTAGATGCCGGCCATGGCGAAGACGGAGCCGTCGGCGGGGAGCACGAAGTAGGGCTGCTTGCGGGCCCGCTTCTTCTTCCCCTCCACCTCCAGCTGCCGCTCGTCATGGGCGGTGACCCACTCGTAGTAGCCGTCGGCGGGGACGATGCAGCGGCGCTGCGCGAAGGGGCGGCGGAAGGAGGGCTTCTCGGCGAGCGTTTCCGACCGGGCGTTGATCATCCGGGCGGCGCCGTCGGGGTTCGCGGCCCAGGAGGGCACGAGCCCCCATGTCAGCGTGCGCAGCTGGCGAACCGGACGGGGGTCCGGCGCGTCTTTCAGGGGGCGGTCGAGGACGACGTGGACCTGTTTCGTCGGGGCGACGTTGAAATCGGGGGCAAGGGTCTCCTCCGGCTCCCACTTCTCGATGCCGAAGGCCTCCACCAGGTCCTCGGGTCCACGACTCGCTGCAAACCGTCCGCACATGCCTGCCACACTGCCATGTCACGAGAACCCGACGGCAAGGAGTCCGCCCCTCCATGGACAGCAGCACGACGGCCGGCCTCTGGGACCGGCTCACGGGTATACAGACCGCGCCCGACCTGTGGCTGGTGATCGCGACCGGGCTGGCCGCCCTGGCCGCGGTGGGCCCGCGCCCGGTCTGGCTGCTGTCGCGCAACGCGGTGACCATCGCGCACGAGGGCGGCCACGGCCTGCTGGCGCTGCTGACCGGTCGGCGGCTCGACGGCATACGGCTGCACTCGGACACCAGCGGGGTCACCGTCAGCCGGGGCAAGCCGACCGGGCTCGGCATGATCCTGACCGCCGCGGCCGGGTACACCGCGCCCTCGCTGCTCGGGCTGGGCGGGGCGGCGCTGCTGTCCGCGCACCGGATCACGCTGCTGCTGTGGGCGGCCACGGCCCTGCTGGTGGCGATGCTGGTGATGATCCGCAACGCGTACGGGGCGCTGACCGTGGTGCTGACCGGCGGCACCTTCCTGCTGGTGTCCTGGCTGGCCCCCGCCGAGGTGCAGGCCGTCTTCGCGTACGGCGTGGTGTGGTTCCTGCTGCTCGGCGGCGTCCGGCCGGTCTTCGAGCTCGGGGCGAAGCGCCGGCACGGCGGTGCGCCGGATTCCGACGCCGACCAGCTCGGCCGGCTCACCCACGTGCACCCGGTGGTGTGGCTGCTCCTCTTCCACGTCGTCGCGCTGTGCTCGCTGGTGGGCGGCGGCCGCTGGCTTCTCGCCCTCTGAGACGGCGCAGCGATCAAGATCCGGGCATGGGGGAAGCCACTAAAGTGGGGGCCATGACCGAGACCCCCGCGCTCCCCGCCCTCTGGCCCGCCCCGATCGCCGACGCTGCCGTCCACGCCACCGTCACCGTGCCGGGGTCCAAGTCGGTCACCAACCGCGCCCTCGTGCTCGCCGCGCTCGCCGCCGAGCCGGGCTGGGTGCGCCGGCCGCTGCGCTCACGCGATTCGCAGCTGATGGCGGAGGCCCTGCGCGCGATGGGCGTGGGCATCGAGGAGACCGTCTCGTCGAGCTCCGCCGGGGACGGCGCCGGCGGCGAGGCCTGGCGGATCATCCCGGCCGCCCTGCACGGTCCGGCCACCGTCGACGTCGGCAACGCGGGTACGGTCATGCGCTTCCTGCCGCCCGTCGCCACCCTCGCCGACGGCGACATCCGCTTCGACGGCGACCCGCGCTCCTACGAGCGCCCGCTGGGCCAGGTCATCGACGCCCTGCGCACGCTCGGCGCCCGGATCGACGACGACGGCCGGGGCGCACTGCCGCTGACCGTGCAGGGCGGCGGGGCCCTGGAGGGCGGCGTCGTGGAGATCGACGCCAGCAACTCCTCCCAGTTCGTCTCCGCGCTGCTGCTGTCCGCCCCGCGTTTCAACCAGGGCGTCGAGGTGCGGCACGTGGGCGCGAACCTGCCGTCGATGCCGCACATCCGGATGACGGTGGAGATGCTGCGCGCGGCCGGCGCCCAGGTCGACACCCCCGAGTCGGGCGGCGAGAAGAACGTGTGGCGGGTGGCGCCCGGCGCCGTGCTCGGCCGCGACCTGGTCGTGGAGCCGGACCTGTCCAACGCCCAGCCGTTCCTGGCCGCGGCGCTGATCACCGGCGGTACGGTCACCATCCCGGACTGGCCGCGCCGCACCACGCAGCCCGGCGACGCGCTGCGCCGGATCTTCACGGAGATGGGCGGCTCCTGCGAGCTGACCGACGCGGGCCTGGTCTTCACCGGCACCGGCAAGATCCACGGCATCGACGTGGACCTGGGCGAGGTCGGCGAGCTCACCCCCGGCATCGCGGCGGTGGCGGCCCTGGCCGACTCGGAGTCGGTCCTGCGCGGCGTCCAGCACCTGCGCCTGCACGAGACGGACCGGCTGGCCGCGCTGACCAAGGAGATCAACGCGCTGGGCGGCGACGTCACCGAGACGGCCGACGGCCTGCACATCAGGCCGCGCCCGCTGCACGGCGGCACCTTCCACACGTACGACGACCACCGGATGGCCACCGCGGGCGCGGTGATCGGCCTCGCGGTGGAGGGCGTACTGATCGAGAACGTGGCGACGACCGCGAAGACCCTGCCGGACTTCCCGACGATGTGGACGGACATGCTCTCAGGGGATTCCGCAGCGGGAGCGGGAGCGTAGGGCCGCGTCATGCGCAGGTACGGCAAGCACACCGACGAGGACGACATCCGCCAGCGCCCCAACCCCAAGGGCAACCGGCCGCGGACCAGCATCCGGCCCAAGCACGAGGACGCCTCCGAGGGCTTCGTCCTCACCGTCGACCGCGGGCGGCTGACCTGCCTGGTCGAGGACCGCACGGTCACCGCCATGAAGTCCAGGGAACTGGGCCGCAAGGCGGCGGTGGTCGGCGACCGGGTCTGGATCGTCGGTGACCTGTCCGGCAAGAAGGACACCCTGGCCCGGATCGTGCGGATCGAGGAGCGCCGGTCCGTCCTGCGGCGCACCGCCGACGACGACGACCCGTACGAGCGGGTGGTCGTCGCCAACGCCGACCAGCTGGCCATCGTCACGGCCCTGGCCGACCCGGAGCCGCGGCCCCGGATGATCGACCGCTGTCTGGTGGCGGCGTACGACGCGGGTCTGGAACCGCTGCTCGTGCTCACCAAATCCGATCTGACCTCCGCCGACAAGATCCTGGAGATCTACTCGACGCTCGGCGTGAACTACGTGGTGACCAACCGCGAGGAGCTCGCGGCGGGCGAGGCGGCGGACCGGGTCCGGGAACGGCTCCACGGCCGGATCACCGCCTTCGTCGGCCACTCCGGCGTCGGCAAGACCACGCTGGTCAACTCGCTGGTCGCCGAGGGCCGTCAGCGCGCGACCGGGCACGTCAACGCGGTCACCGGCCGCGGCCGGCACACCACCACCTCGGCGCTCGCGCTGCCGCTGCCGGGCGGGGACGGCTGGGTCATCGACACCCCGGGCGTGCGGTCGTTCGGTCTGCACCACGTGGACCCGTCCCGGGTCATCCTGGCCTTCCCGGACCTGGTGCCCGGTACCGAGGGGTGCCCGCGCGCGTGCAGCCACGACGAGCCGGACTGTGCGCTGGACACGTGGGTGGAGGACGGCCACGCGGACCCGGCGCGGCTGTATTCGCTGCGGCGGCTGCTGGAGACGCGCGAGCGGCGCGAAGGGGACTGAGGGGACTGACGCGTCGCCGGGTTTGCCGAAGATCGTGTCTGGATAAATGCATAATCGCACCAAGTGACGAGAATTCACGTGACGCGGGGAGGCATTCGACATGGCGTGGCTGCTCGTCGTGGTTGCGGGACTCCTGGAGACCGGGTTCGCGGTCTGCCTCAAGCTGTCCCACGGCTTCACCCGGCTGTGGCCCACCGTCGCCTTCGCCTGCTTCGCGCTCGGCAGCTTCGGCCTCCTCACGCTCGCCCTCAAGAAGCTGGACGTGGGCCCGGCGTACGCGGTGTGGACCGGTATCGGCGCCGCCGGGACGGCCATCTACGGCATGCTCTTCCTCGGCGACCTGGTCTCCACCCTGAAGCTCGTCTCGATCTCCCTGGTGATCCTCGGGGTCATCGGGCTCCAGCTGTCCGGTTCTGCACACTGAGCAGCCGCAGCAGTTCCCCCGCCCCCGGCTCCTCCCCCGGTGCCACTACGTAGGACAGAGCGAGCCGTACCGCGAGTTCGCACCGCTGGACGTCCTCGGCGGGCATGAGCGCGGCGGCCGCCCGGTCCCGTACCGCCCGGGCCAGCTCACCGGGCCCGGGCGCGCGGCCCGCGGCGGGCAGGTCCGGGTCCCAGAAGCCGGTCAGCAGGGCCCGTAGGAGGGGATGCGCGCGGGCCGCCCGTACGGTCCACTCCGCGACCGCGGCGAGCCGCTGGGAGGTCGGGGCCGGGGTGGACAGGGCCCGCTCCACCCCGTCGAGGTACCACTCGCCCTCGCGCCGGATCAGGGCGCGGCCCAGGCCCCCCTTGCCGCCGAACTCGTTGTAGAGGGTCTGCCGGGACACTCCGGCGGCCGCCGCCACGTCGACCATCCGCACGGCCGGCCAGGGGCGGGCCGCGAGCGCCGCTGCCGCCGCCTCCAGCAAGGTCTCCCGGGCTGCCGGCATCGTCGCCTCCCACTGGGCCGTTCCCGCTGGGCTTCCCGGCCAGAGTTGACGGGTCGACAGATCCTGTCAAGGGCGCGTCCCGGACGCGGCGGCCGCCACGATACTGTTCGGCCATGTCCGAGTATGACGATGACCTGCGCCTTGCCCTCGAACTCGCCGACGCGGCGGACGTCGCGACGATGGAGCGGTTCCGTGCCCTCGACCTCAAGGTCGAGACGAAGCCGGACATGACCCCCGTGAGCGAGGCGGACCGGGCCGCCGAGGAGATCATCCGGGCCGGCATCGAAGCCGCCCGGCCCGACGACGCGATCCTCGGCGAGGAGTACGGCCTCAAGGGCAGCGGCCCGCGGCGCTGGGTCGTGGACCCGATCGACGGAACGAAGAACTACGTGCGCGGGGTCCCGGTCTGGGCGACCCTCATCTCGCTGATGGCGGAGGGCGACGACGGGGTCTTCCGCCCGGTGGTGGGCGTGGTGTCCGCGCCCGCGCTGGGCCGCCGCTGGTGGGCGGTGCGCGGCGGCGGCGCCTTCGCGGGCGGGGCGCTCGGCGGGACCGCCGCGATCGGCGTCTCGAAGGTGGCCGGGCTGGGCGATGCCTCGTTCGCCTACTCCTCGCTGAGCGGCTGGGAGGAGCAGGGCCGCCTCGACGGCTTCCTGGACCTGACCCGTGCCTGCTGGCGCACGCGGGGTTACGGCGACTTCTGGCCGTACATGATGGTCGCGGAGGGCTCGCTGGACCTGTGCGCCGAACCGGAGCTGAACCTGTGGGACATGGCGGCCATCGCGGTCGTCGTCCAGGAGGCGGGCGGCCGGTTCACCAGCCTGGACGGGGTGGACGGGGTGCACGGCGGGAACGCGGCGGCCTCCAACGGGCTGCTCCACGAGGAGATGCTGGAGCTGCTGCGCCCGCGCGCCTGAGCGCGCGGGGCGCGCCGACACGCCGAGCGCGCGGGGCGCCTGCCCATACCCCGCTGCACGCCCCCTTGTTGACGGTCCGTGTCCGTGGGAATCTGAGAATCCTCCGCTTGTGCGCTTGTGATTCCTTTCTCGAGGATCCTGTCGGCGCACCACACCCAAGCGGAGGGACTCACCCCAGGAGGTGGCTCTCTTCATGCTCGTCCGTGACGCAATGAGCACCGTGATCCTCACCCTCGGACCCGCGCACACCCTGCGCCAGGCGGCCTGCCTGATGTCGGGGCGGCGCGTCGGCGCAGCCGTCGTACTCGACCCCGACCACAGCGGGATCGGCATCCTGACCGAGCGCGACATCCTCAACTCGATCGGCGCGGGACACGATCCCGACCGCGAGACCGTCGGTGCGCACACCACCAACAACGTGGTGTTCTGCACCCCGGAGGCCACGCTGCAGGAGGCGGCCGAGGCCATGGCCCACGGCGGCTTCCGGCATCTGATCGTGCTGGAGCACGGCGGCCCGGTGGGCATCGTCTCCGTACGCGACATCATCCGCTGCTGGGTGCCCGCGCGGCGCACCGTCGCGGCGTAGCACGAAGACGGGCCGGGACCTCTGGGGTTCCGGCCCGTCCCGCATTGGACTGCGTCCAATAAAGGATGACGTCCAGGTCCGTATCCGTTCGGGAGTTACACCCGATACCCCTCGCTGTTAGGCTGACGTCCATGAGTGACCTGCTGGAACGACTTCGCGGACGCGGATGGCGCATGACCGCACAGCGGCGTGTCGTGGCCGAGGTGCTCGACGGTGACCACGTTCACCTGACGGCCGACGAGGTACACGCGCGCGCCGTGGCCAAACTGCCGGAGATCTCCCGGGCGACGGTCTACAACACCCTGGGCGAGCTCGTGACGCTCGGCGAGGTGCTGGAAGTCGCCACGGACCGCCGCGCCAAGCGGTACGACCCGAACGCCCACCGGCCCCACCAGCACCTGGTCTGCGCCCAGTGCGGCGCGATCCGCGACGTGCACCCCTCGGGCAACCCGCTCTCCGACCTCCCCGACACCGAGCGCTTCGGCTTCGTCGTGTCGGCGGTGGAAGTGACGTACCGCGGGATCTGCCCGAACTGCGCAGCCGCCTGACCCCGCACGACGCACAGCAGGGCCCGGACCCCCAGGGGAGTCCGGGCCCTGCTGCGTATCCGTGACCACGAGCCGGCCTCGTGCCGAAAACGACTCAGGGCCCGGATCCATGGGATCCGGGCCCTGAGGCTTCAGTAGCGGGGACAGGATTTGAACCTGCGACCTCTGGGTTATGAGCCCAGCGAGCTACCGAGCTGCTCCACCCCGCGTCGGTAAACCCGACTTTACGTGAGGCCACACGACAGATGCAAATCGGTTAACCCCCGGCCGCCCGGGCCGGCCGCCCAGGTCAGGCCGAGAGCTCCTCGGCGAGGGCGTCGCGGAGCCGGGCCGCGCGCTCCGAGACCTCCGCAGGGCCCAGCTCCATGGCGCGCACGCACCACTTCTGCCCCTCGGCGAGGTCACCGTGGCGCGCTGCCAGCAGCCCCAGCCGCAACGCCGCGCGGCCGTGCCCGGCGACCGCGGCGCGGGTCCACCACAGGGCGGCCTCCGGCTCGCTCCCCTCGCGGGCCAGCAGCAGCCCCAGGTTGAACGCACCGTTGCGGGACCCGGCCTCGGCCGCCTCCCGGTACCAGCGCGCCGCGGCCGTCAGGTCGCCGCGGGCGGCGGCGAGCATGCCCACGCGCACCTGGGCCCGGCGGTGCCCCAGCTCGGCGGCCCGCTCGTACCACTCCTCGCTCTCGGTCCGCGGGGCGCCGCCCACCGGCTCGCCCAGTGCCACCGGCTCCGGCGGCGGAGCCAGCGACTCCAGCAGCGAGGCCAGCCGGAAGGCCGCCTCCGCGCTGCCGCCGCCCGCCGCGCACCGCAAGTGCCGCTCGGCCGCCCGCTCCTCGCCGTCACGCACCAGCGCGATGCCGACCTGGAGCGCTGCGTCGGTGTGACCCGCCGACGCGGCCCGCTCGTACCACTTCAGCGCCGTGCGGTCCTCGTCGCGGCTGGCGAACAGGATCCCGAGGTTGAAGGCGGCGTCCACGCTGCCCGCCTCGGCCGCCTTCGAGAACCACGGCTCCGCGCCCGCCGCGTCCCCGCCCTGGAGCAGCAGGATGGCGAGCGCGTTGGCAGCCTCGCGGTGGCCTGCGTAGGCCGCCCGCCGATACCACTGCTCGGCCTGCGCGGTCCGGTCCTGTGCGACGCACAGCAAAGCAAGGTTGTACGCCCCGTTTTGGTCGCCCGCGTCCATGGCGGTGCGGTACCAGCGCTCCGCGGTCTGGGTCTCGCCGCGGGCGGCGTGCAGCGCGCCCAGCGCGTTCGCGGCGTTGCCGTCGCCGTCCCGGGCAGCGCGGTGCCACCACGCGGCGGCGCTGTCCTCGTCCCCGGCGTCCCGCAGCAGGAAGCCCAGCGCGCAGGCCGCCCGGGCCTCGCCCTGCTTGGCCGAGGTCAGGTACCAGCGCCCGGCCTCCTTGAGCTCCCCGCGCGCCTCCAGCAGCGCGCCCAGGTGCAGCGCGGCCCGGCGGTGCCCGCGCGCGGCTGCCTGCCGGTACCACTGCTCGGCCTCGGCGGGGTCGCCCTTGCGCAGGTGCCGCGCCAGCCGGTAGGCGGCTTCGCGGTGCCCCTGCTCCGCCGCGGCGCGGAACCACCGCTCCACGCCCTTGTCCCCGCGGTGCTCGAGGAGGTCGGCCAGACCGTACGCCCCCAGCGCGTGGCCGGATTCCGCCGCTTGGCGCAGCCAGTACTCGGCGGCGGGCTCGTCCCCGCGCTCGCGGAAGTGGCGGCCCAGGGCGTGCGCGGCCGGAGCGGATCCGGCGACGGCCGCGACCCGCCACCAGCCGGCGGCCTCCTCTGGGTAGCCCCTCTGGTGCAGCAGTACGCCCAGGTTGTTCGCGGCGGCGCGGTCCCCTTCCGCCGTGGCACCGCGCAGGTACGGCTCGGCTCCGTCCAGGTCGCCGCGGCGCAGCAGCAGCGCGCCGAGCACGCTCATGGCGCCCGGGTCGCCCTTGTCGGCGGCCACCCGGTGCCGGGCCTCGAGCTCGGCGTCGCTCGCCGTGTCGGTCTCGGCGAACATTTCCTCCGCGAAATCCGCATCGGTCAGCGCGGTTTGCGCGTTGTCAACGGGAGCCGAGTCACCGGCTCCCGTACCCGGCTCGGCATCCGCCCTCGCAAACCGCCCTGTCTCCAGCAGAGTTGACCTGTCCCCCATAAATCCCATCGTCGCATCACCTGCTACCCGCGTACACCTGGTATGTCGCAGCCAGTGAGGTCACTACAGCGTTTTGTCGACATGCCCATAGAGAGTCAAGTCAAACACGCTCCTGCCCCAACTCACCCGTCTCAGCTACCGCGTGTCCGTTCCGGGCATGACGAAGGCCCGGATCCCATGGATCCGGGCCTTCGTCTTCAGTAGCGGGGACAGGATTTGAACCTGCGACCTCTGGGTTATGAGCCCAGCGAGCTACCGAGCTGCTCCACCCCGCGTCGGTGAAACCACAGTATCACGACGCGGGACGGAGCCCTTACCGATAAACGGTCAGCCGCCCGGCTTGGGAGCCGTCAGCTTCGCCTCGGCCTCGATCGCCCGCTTCAGCGCGGCCTTGATCTCGTCCTGCGCCTTGCCGAAGGCCGCCCAGTCGCCCGCCTGCCGGGCCTTCTCGGCGTCCTCGACAGCCCTCTGCGCGTCGGCGAGCGCCGCCTTGACCGTCGGATCCTGGCTGACGGGCGGGGGCGTGGTGGTGCCGTCGCCCGGGGGCTGGGTCGGCGGCACGGGGGTCGTCGGGGCCTCGGCCCCGAAGACCACGTTCAGCGCCTTCTCCAGCGTGTCCTCGAACGCGGTCTGCCCGCCGTACGTCACCAGCACCTTTCGCAGCAGCGGGTACTTGAGCCCCGAACTGCGCACGTACACCGGCTCCACGTAGAGCATTCCGCCGTCGAGCGGAACCGTGAGCAGGTTGCCGTACTCGACCTCCGAGTCGCCACCGCGCAGCAGGCGGATCGACTCGGCGATCTTCGGCTCGGACTGGAACTTGCTCTGGACCTGCTTGGGGCCGTCGACCGGCTTGCTGGTCGGCAGCTTCAGCACGCTGATCTTGCCGTAGTCCGGGGTGCCCGGATCGGCGTTGACCGCCATGAAGGCGCTCAGGTTGTCCCGCTCGTTCGGCGTGAACGTCGTCGTGAGCGAGAAGACCTGGTCCTTCTCCGTCTGGCCCGGCAGCTTCATCGACAGGTAGTACGGCGGGACCGCCGTGCCGGCCTTGGTGGTCGGGTCGTCGGGGACGGCCCAGGCCTCACTGCCGCTGAGGAAGGTCTGCGGGTCGGTGACGTGGTAGCGGGTCAGCAGCTCGCGCTGGACCTTGAACAGGTCCTGCGGGTAGCGCAGGTGGTCCATGAGCGGCTTGGAGATCTCGCTCTTGGGCTTCACCGTTCCCGGGAACGCCTTCATCCAGGTCTTCAGGACCGGGTCCTGGGTGTCCCACTGGTACAGGTTCACCGTGCCGTCGTAGGCGTCGACGGTGGCCTTCACCGAGTTGCGGATGTAGTTGACCTGGTTCTCCTGCGCCACCACCGCGCGCTGGCTGTTGGTCAGCGAGTCCGCGGTGCTCTGGCCCAGCGTGGTGCGCGAGGCGTACGGGTAGCCGTTGGTGGTCGTGTAGGCGTCCACGATCCACTTGATCCTGCCCTCGACGACCGCCGGGTACGGGGCGCCGTCGATGGTGAGCCACGGGGCCACGGCCTCGACGCGGTCCTTGGGCGTGCGGTTGTACAGGATCCGCGAGCCGTCGCCGATGGCACCCGAGTACAGGATCTGCGGCTCGCTGAAGGTCAGCGCGTACGCGGCGCGGTTGATCGGGTTGTCGAGGCTGACACCGGACTTCCCGGTGTAGCTCGTCTCCTTCTCGCCCTTGTCGTCGGAGTAGTCGAGCTCCTTCTGCGGCCCGCCGACGATCGAGTACTGCTTCGTCTGCTCGCCGTAGTAGATGCGCTGCTCGAAGTCCGTGCCGAACATGCCCTTCGAGGGCAGGTCGGACTGGGTGAAGTCGGGAGCGCCCTGGTCACCGACGGTGGTGCCCTTGGCCGCGACCACGCCGTAGCCGTGCGTGTACTTGAAGTGGTCGTTGATCCAGTTGTTCTTCGGGATGCCGGCGATGTTCAGCTCGCGCAGCCCGATGACGGTGTCCTGGCCGTTGTACCGGTCGACGGCGAGCGTGGACGGGAACGCGTAGTAGCCCTTGACCTGCTGGAGCTGCTGGAAGGCCGGCGAGACGATGTTCGGGTCGAGGAGGCGGACGCTGGCGGTCGTGTCGGCCGCCTTGCGCAGCTGGTTCTTGTCCGTGCCCGCGGCCGGGACGCCCGGGTAGTCCTTGACCTCGGAGCCGGCGATCCCGTAGGCGTCGCGCGTCGCCTTGATGTTCTTCTCGACGTACGGCGATTCCTTGGCCTGCTCGTTCGGCTGGACCTGGAACTTCTGCACGATCGCCGGGTACAGCCCGCCGATCAGGATCGCCGAGAGAACCATCAGGCCGAAGCCGATCACCGGCAGCTGCCAGGTGCGGCGCCACAGCGTCGCGAAGAACAGCACGGCGCAGATCGCGGCGATGGCGACGAGGATCGTCTTGGCCGGGAGGTACGCGTTCGCATCGACGTAGCGCAGGCCGGTCCAGTTGTCCGCGGCCTTGAAGTCGCTCGACTTCACGGCCAGGCCGTACCGGTCGAGCCAGTACGCGATCGCCTTCAGCGTGACGAAGAGGCCGAGCAGCACCGACAGGTGGCCGGTCGCCGCCGCGGTGGCCCGGGCGCCGGGGCTGGTCACGCGCAGTCCGCCGTACAGGTAGTGCACGACGGCCGCGGCGATCACCGACAGCACGACCGCGGCGAAGCCGAAGCCGAGCAGGAAGCGGTACCAGGGCAGGTCGAAGGTGTAGAACGACACGTCCAGGTGGAACTCGGGGTCCTTCCGGCCGAAGGGCACCCCGTTCACGTACATCAGCCAGGTCTTCCACTGGCCGGCCGCCGAGGCGCCCGCGATCAGGCCGACGAGCACGGCGATGCCCAGCAGCAGCCACTTCTTGTACGGGGCGACGCTCATCCGGTAGCGGTCGAGGCTCTGCTGCTCCATCGACATCGCGCTGAGCGGCGGTCGCAGCCGGTGCGCCAGCCAGATGTTGAACCCGACGGCACCCGCCATCAGCAGGCCGAAGACGGCGAAGAGGCCGATCTTGGTCCACAGGGTGGTGGTGAAGACGGTGGAGTACTTCACGGAGCGGAACCAGAGCCAGTCCGTCCAGAAGCCCGCGAACATGATGAAGAGCATGAGCAGGACGGCCAGCACGCCCAAGGTCATGAGGAGAGTGCGGGCCCGCCGGGACGGGCGGCCGACTCTCATCCGTGGCCCCGAAGGGCCTCCGCCGCGGTCCGGCATCTGGAAAGCCAAGGTGCGCACCTCTGAAAGTCGCTGGGTCTGGTATTCAACGGGGCCCCCGATCGTAGAGCCCACTCATGCAACTTACTGAGGCTTTAGTCAGTTCCCGGTATCCGGGGGAAAGGAGGCAGGATGTTGTCCATGTCCAACCTTTCGCCTTCCCCCACGCCGCCCGACAAGCCGACTCCGTCGGCGGCGCCAATGGCGGCCGGCCCCCTGACCCGGGCCTGCCTCGAGATCGACGAGTACGCGGCCGGCCTCGGCTGGGACCAGCCCGCCCGGCTGTTCGCCCTCGTCGACACCGCCCGGCTCAAGAAGCAGGAACCGCGCCTCGCCGGCCAGCTCGGCCTCGACGAGGACGACGCCGGCAAGGCCTCCCTCACCCCGATCGAGCAGGACGAGCTGCCCGCCGGGACCCCCCTCGACAAGTTCCTCGGCACCATCGCCTGGCCCGACGCCGTCGTCGGCTGCGCGCTGACGGTGGAGCGGCTGATGCTGCCGCCGTCGGCGGAGGCCTCCGTTCCGGAGGGGCTGAACGACAAGCAGCTGGCGAAGTGGGTCGCCGGGCACCCGGAGCGCCAGGAGGTCCGGCTGACCGTGGCCGTGCTGCGCGACGGGTCGCGGGAGTCGGCCGTACGGCTGCGCGAGAAGGACTCCTCGACCGAGGTCCTCACCGGCGGGGGCCTGGTGCCCGGCCTGGCGGAGGCCCTGGCGGCGACGTTCTCCTGAGACCCGGGGGTCCTGCTGCGCCGTGGGGACGGACCGGTCAGGGCTTGGCCGCGCACTGCGGCAGCCCGGCCGTGTCCCCCTTGCTGATCTTCTCCAGCGACTGGGTGGCGTCGGCGATGGTCGAGACCTTGACCAGGGTCAGCCCGTCGGGCACGTGGGCGGCCGCGGAGGCGCAGTTCTCGGCGGGCGTCAGGAAGTAGCGGGCGCCGGCCTGGCGGGCCCCGATGGTCTTCATCTGGATGCCGCCGATGGGGCCGACCTTGCCCGCGTCGTCGATGGTGCCGGTGCCCGCGACGAACTTGCCTCCGGTGAGGTCCTCCGGGGTGAGCTTGTCGACGATGCCGAGGGCGAACATCAGGCCGGCGCTGGGACCGCCGACATCGGCGAGCTTGATGTCGATGGTGAACGGGAAGGTGTGGTCGGTCCCGGCCCGGATGCCGACGATGGCGTGGCCGTCGCCCTCCGCCTTGCCCGCCGTGATGGTGACCTTGGTGGAGCCGGTGGGCTCGCGGTTCGCCTTCGCGGCCTCGGCCGCCTCGGCGGCGGGCACGATGGTGAACTCGACCGGCTCGCCGGGCTTGTGCTTGGTGACGAGCTTCGCCACGTCCTCGGGGGCGGTGACGGGGGCGCCGTCCACCGCCTTGATGACGTCACCGGCGTGCAGCGTTCCGTCGGAGGGGCTCGCCTTGACCACCGAGGCGACGATGACGCGGGCGGAGACCGGGATGCCGAGTTGCCTGAGGGCCGCCACCTTGGCGCTCTGCTGCGACTGGCTGAACTCCTCGGCGTTCTCCTGGGTGGACTCCTCGTCCGTCTTGCCGTTCGGGTAGAGGTTCTCGTGCGGGACGACGATGTTGTCGTCGGCCAGCCACCCGTACACCGCCTCCAGCAGGTTCATGTCGTAGTCCGCGCCGGTGACGCGGACCGTCGTCATGTTGAGGTGACCGCTGGTGGGGTAGGTCTTGCGCCCCGAGATGTTGAGGACGGGCTCGCCGTGCGAGTCGCCCAGTGTGTTCACGGTGGGGCCGGGGCTCATCTCGGAGTACGGGACCTTGATGAACACCCCTGCGCAGAGCAGCGCGAACAGCACGAGGGTGGAGGCGAGCATCGTCGCAGTGCGGCGTGGCATGGATCCGACAGTACGGGACGGCCCTGGCGGGCGGCCGCCGGGGCCGGTCCGTAAGGGGTCGTACGCGGAACTCTCAGGGGAATCTCAGACGGCGTCGGAGCCGGAGTGGACCTGTGCCTTCGCCTTGGCCTGTTCGCTGTTGCCCATCGCCTCGCGGAACCTCGCGTAGCCCGCGAGCTCGGATATGTCGCCCTGGGTACGGTCGCGCGCCGCCCAGCTTCCCCATATGCCCGCGCCTATCGCGGCGAACAGCGGAATCAGCAACCACACCAGAGACGCCATGGGCCTGTCTCCCTACCCCGAAGTTCATGTCGTTGGTGGCTTCAACGCTCATGCCCGGGAGGGGGTTACGCAAATCGAGGGCGTGTTGCGCGGCCGAACGGGTGCGAGGCTACCCCCTTTCGGGGGTAGCTCCGCGACCGGGGGTTCAGCAGGCGCCGACCCACTCCTCCGTGCCGTCGGCGAAGGTCTGGTGCTTCCAGATCGGGACCTCGTGCTTGAGGTCGTCGATCAGCATCCGGCAGGCCTCGAAGGCCTCGCCGCGGTGCGGGCAGGACACGGCGACGACCACCGCGAGGTCGCCGACGGACAGGTCGCCGATGCGGTGTACGGCGGCCAGGGCGCGCACCGGGTACTTGGCCACGACCCGCTCGGCGACCCGGCGCATTTCGGCCTCTGCCGTCGGGTGGCAGGAGTAGCCGAGCGAGTCGACGTCCGCCCCGCTGTCGTGGTTGCGCACCGTGCCGACGAAGAGCGTCGTACCGCCCGTCGCGTCGTCGCCGACGGCCTGGAAGACCTCGTCGATCGAGAGCGGGGTGTCACGGATCGCGAGCAGCCGGACCGGGTCCTGCGCGGCCTGCTCGCCGGGGTGATCGAAGTGCGGTGCCATGTCTTCATCGTGCCCTAGCCGCTGACAACGCGAAATAGCTGATTAGCCCGTGCCGCGCCCGCCTGCTTGGGATCCTCCTACGAAACCCCCGGCGGGCCGGCCCCGCGGAGCCCGGGCGCAGCCCGGAGGCCGCGCGCGGCCCCGGGGCGCGGGACCGGGATCCGGCAGGTCCGAGCCGACCGAGCCGACCGGGCCGCGGGCGGGTCAGAGCCCCCGGCGCCGGCGGGCCGCGCGGACCACGGCGGCGGCGCCCAGCAGCGCGACGGTCGCCCCCGCGGCGCCCGCGGCGGTGGCGTCCTTGCGTCCCAGCCGGCGCCCCGCGACCGTGTGCCGGCCCGCGACCTCCTGGAGCAGCTCGGCCAGCACCTCCTCGTTGGTCCAGCGCGGCCGCCAGCCCGCCGCGTGCAGACCGCTGACGCTGACCACCCACGGGTGCATCGTGTACGCGAGGTCCCCGGCCGGGGACGGGGTCAGGCCGATGCGGTGCAGCCGGGCGGCGGCGCCCAGGGCGACCGCCGAGGGGAGCTCCATGCGGCGGATGCCGCTCAGCTCCTCCACCTCCTCCTGCTCCAGCCAGCCCTCGCAGCCCACCGCCAGCTCGCCCTCGACCTTCTCCAGGGCCGCGTACTCCAGCGCGCTGACCAGGTCCTCCACGTGGCAGAACTGCCAGGTGGGGCGGGATCCGGCGACCACGAGCAGGCGCGGGGACTCGAAGTACCGGGTCAGGGCGGTGTCCGTGCCGCCGACCAGGACCGCGGGGCGGATCACGGTGACGTTCAGGCCGGGGTGCGCCCGCGGGGCGCGCCGGCCCAGCCGCTCGATCTCCAGCAGGTCGCCGACGCCGGTCGCCTCGGCGGTGGCCCGCAGCTCGGAGTCCTCCGAGAGCGGGATGTCGTTGTCGGGCAGGGCTCCGTAGACCATCGCGGAGGTGCACAGCACGACCCGGTGGACGCCGGCCGCCGCGGCGGCCGTCAGCACGGTCTGGGTCCCGCGCACGTTGTACGCCGTGCGGGCCGCCGGATCGGTCTCCAGGTCCAGGTCCAGCGCGAGGTGGACGACGACGTCCGCACCGCGCAGCTTCTCGGCGATGGCGGGGTCCCGTACGTCCAGGACGTGCCACTGCGCGGCCGCGCAGTCCCCGCGCCGCTCGTCGATCGCCACGACCTGCTTGACCTCGTCGGAGGCGGCCAGGCGGCTCACCAGGGCCGCGCCGACGCCCGACGCGGCGCCGGTCACCGCGATGACGGGGCTGCGCCGCGGGGGGCCGGCCTGGTTTCGCGGCTGGCGAACGCCGGAAACGTCCTCGTCGTGCTCGGCACCGATTTCGGCGTCGTGCGGCGCGGGGCCGCTCTCGTCCGAGCCGTCTTTGCCCAAAGCGTGCGGATCCGGGGAACTCACCAGGCGTCTCCAGCGGTTGTCTTCAGTAGGGACGCGCCGTGGCGCGTACCTACCAGGTGACGTCCATCCTGCCGCAGCCCAGGAGTCGGCGGAGCACCGAGCCCCGAAGCGGGTGCGGTGTCTACGCTGGGTGGTGTTGTCGGGACCATTGTCCGCCGGCTCCCGCCGGCGGCCCTACGAGCCGAGGAAACCCGTGAGTGACACCCCATTCGGATTCGGCCTTCCGCCGGAGGAGCCGGAGAACGGCGACGAGGGCAAGAAGAAGGGCAATCAGGGCGGCCAGGGCGGCCCGAATCCGTTCGGGTTCCCGGGCATGGGCCTGCCGGGCGGCGCCGGCGGTGCGGGCGGTGCGGACAATCCGTTCGCCGCGATGTTCGGCTCGATGAACCCGAACGATCTCGGTGCGGCCTTCCAGCAGCTCGGCCAGATGCTCAGTTACGAGGGCGGTCCCGTGAACTGGGACATGGCCAAGGACATCGCCCGCCAGACCGTCGCGCAGGGCACGGCGGACGGCGTGAAGGACACCAGCGTCGGCGTCGCGGAGAGGTCCGCCGTCGAGGAGGCCGTGCGCCTCGCCGACCACTGGCTGGACGGCGTGACCTCGCTGCCCTCCGGCGCCACCACGGCCGTGGCGTGGAGCCGCGCCGAGTGGGTCGAGGCGACCCTCCCGGTGTGGAAGGAGCTGGTGGACCCGGTCGCCGAGCGGGTCGGCGCGGCCATGGGCGGCGTGCTGCCCGAGGAGATGCAGGCCATGGCGGGCCCGCTGCTCGGGATGATGCGCTCCATGGGCGGGGCCATGTTCGGCCAGCAGATCGGGCAGGCCGTGGGCGTGCTCGCGGGCGAGGTCGTCGGCTCCACCGACATCGGGCTGCCGCTGGGTCCGGCCGGCAAGGCCGCCCTGCTGCCGCTCAACATCGAGGGCTTCGGCAAGGACCTGGGGGTCCCCTCCGAGGAGGTGCGGCTGTACCTGGCCCTGCGCGAGGCGGCCCACGCCCGGCTCTTCGCGCACGTGCCGTGGCTGCGCTCGCACCTGTTCGGCGCGGTCGAGGGCTACGCCCGCGGCATCAAGATCGACACCTCGAAGCTGGAGGACGTGGTCGGGCAGCTGGACCCGTCCAACCCGGAGCAGCTGCAGGAGGCGCTCCAGGGCGGCATGTTCCAGCCGCAGGACACCCCCGAGCAGAAGGCCGCCCTGGCCCGCCTGGAGACGGCTCTCGCGCTGGTCGAGGGCTGGGTCGACGCGGTGGTGCACGAGGCGGCGAAGCCCCGGCTGACCTCTGCGGACGCGATGCGCGAGACCATGCGCCGGCGGCGTGCCTCCGGCGGCCCTGCGGAGCAGACCTTCGCGACGCTGATCGGCCTGGAGCTGCGCCCGCGCCGGCTGCGCGACGCCTCGCGGCTGTGGGCCTCGCTCACCGACGCGCGGGGCGTGGACGGCCGCGACGGGCTGTGGGAGCACCCGGACATGCTGCCGACGGCCTCCGACCTGGACGACCCGGACGGCTTCGTGCACCGGGAGCAGCTGGACTTCTCCGAGATCGACAAGATGCTCGGCGAGGCGGCCCGCAAGCGCGACGAGGACGGCGACGAGAAGAAGTGAGCCTCTACGAAGACGCGGTCCTCGTACTGAAGGGCTACGAGGACCAGCCCGAGCTGCGCGATGTCTACCTGGAGCACCTGGCCGCCCATCCGGACGGGGTCTACAAGCCCTGCACCGCCGGACACGTCACGGGCAGCGCGCTGGTGATCGACCCGGAGCGCGGCCGCGTCCTGCTGACCCTGCACAAGAAGCTGGGCATGTGGCTGCAGATGGGCGGCCACTGCGAGCCCGGTGACACGACCCTCGCCGGCGTGGCGCTGCGCGAGGCCCGAGAAGAGTCGGGCATCGCCTCCGGGCTGAGCCTGCTGCCCGGCGGGCCGGTGCGCCTGGACCGGCATCCGATCCCGGCGCCCTGCACCTGGCACCTGGACGTGCAGTACGCGGCACTGGCCCCGGCCGGGGCGGTGGCGGAGATCAGCGAGGAGTCCCTGGACCTGCGCTGGTTCCCGTACGAGGAGGTGGCGGCGGTGGCCGACACCTCGGTCGTACGACTGCTGGAGGCGACCTTGGCACGGCTGTGAGCCCGGTGTGACGGCGAAAGGGGCGGTCCCTCGCGGGGCCGCCCCTTCGCCGTACCACTCAGTTCCAGGCGTTGTTCTGGTTCTGTGCGTGCGCGCCGTGCTGGCCCATGCCGAACTGCGCGGCGGCGCCCTGTCCGATCTGGGCGTTCTGCGGCGGCAGCACCTCGCTGGGCTGCACGAGGGCGTAGCCCGTGCCGAGGAAGCTCAGCTCCCAGCCCTCGCCGGTGTTGCCGCGCCGCCGCCAGACTCCGGTGGAGTGCGTCTGGGCCTGCATCTGCACCCGCAGCGAGGTGGACCAGGCCACGATCGCGTCGGCGTCGGCGTTGACGTACTTGTCGGGCGTGACCTGCATCATCAGCGGCTGCCCGGAGGTCATCAGGGCGACCTTCCCGCGGCCGCTGATGTTGAGCTGGTACTTGCCGGACCCGGAGATTCCGTACTGGCTGTCCACCGCGATGACCTCGGTGTGCAGGGTGGAGTCCAGCGCCAGGACGTAGCTGCTGTCGACGGTGAGCCCGTCCTGGTCGACGTCCACGACGTGTACGTACTGGGCCAGGTTGGCGAGGTAGACCGTGCCCTGCCCGGAGCAGCGCATGAGGTCCAGGCCCTCGCCGGTGCGGCGGCGGGCGCCCCGCTGGCCGCTGGTCTGGTACTCGCCGTCGAAGTCGATGATCCCCTGGTAGGCGACCATGGCGCCCTTGCGGGCGAGTACGTCGTCGTGGCCGGTCAGCGAGACCCGCAGCAGCTGCGGGTTCTGGACGGTGTACCGGTCCTGGGACTGCGCCTCGGCGTGGGCGAAAAGTGCGCTCTGCATGATGTGTCCGCTCCCCCTCAGCCCCGGGCCCGGAGCCGGTCGGTGCTGTCCTCGCTGGGCTGTACGACGACGATGCCCTGGCCGGAGAAGGCCATCTGGTAGGCCTCCCCGCTGCCCCGGCCGATCATCGACGAGGCCTTGAAGCTGCGCTTGCCCTTGACCTTGAGATTCGGCGACCAGGCGACGAGCGCGTCGGGGTCGACGTACGTCTCGTCCTCGCCGCGGCCGCAGTCGACGACGATCGGCGTGCCGCGCGAGGTGATCGCGACCCAGCCGGTGCCGGAGACCTGGACGTTGAACAGGCCCTGGCCGGCGAACTTGGCCATGCCCTTGACCCGCTCGACGCCCCACTGGAGGTGGGCGTCGAAGGCGAGCAGGTTGGTGCCGTTGACGGACAGGGAGTCGTTGTTGAGGTGGATGACGACCACGTCCGCGCCGTAGTCGGCGAGGTAGAGCAGGCCGTCACCCGTGCACTTCATGAGCGGGGCGCCTTCGCCGGTGAGCCACTGCGAGGCCATCTGGCGCACGGCCGGCGGGTTGGGCTCGTACTGCACGAAGCCCTCGTAGGCGACCATCGAGCCGGTGCGGGCGAAGAGGTCCTGGCCGCTCTGCATGGCGACCTTGAGCATGGCCCGGCCGTGGTTCTCCATGCGGGCCGTGACGGGGGTCGGGGCGTAGCCCGCGAGCTGCTGGTTCATTGCGTTCATGTCGGGCTCCCTCAGACCTCGTACGGCTGGACGACGATGAAGTTGCCGGGAGCGCCGCGGAACTGGAGGTTCACGGTCTCCCCGCTGTGGCCGGGATAGGCGTTGCGCCGGAGCCGGACCTGGCTGGAAATGATCACCTGGGAGGCGGAGGACCACGCCACGATGGCGTTGCTGTCCGCGAAGGTGGTCGGGGTGACGGGCAGGACGACGGGGACGCCGTGCGTCTTGACGATCACCGTGCCGGTGCCCTGGAACTGTATGGTGAACAGGGCGCCGCCGGGGATGCCGTGTCCTTCGATGCGGCGGACCTCGTGCTGGAGCGACTCGTCGAAGGCGAGCACGCTCTCGGCGGAGACGCAGATCCCGTCGCCCTGGAGCTCGATGGCGTGCAGGTGGGCGCCGTTCTCGGCGAGGAAGACCTGGCCGCGGCCGGTGCAGCGCATGAGCTGCATCTCCTGGCCGGTGGCGTTGCCGACGATGCGGCCCGCGAAGCCGGCCCCCTTGTAGCTGAAGTCGACCTTGCCCTGGTAGAGGACCATGCTGCCCTGGCGGGCGAGGACGGCCTGGCCGCCCATGGCCAGGTCGACGCGCATGAGCTGCTGGTTCTGCGGGGTCCAGCGGGCGCCCGTGGGCGCTTCCTTGTACGGCTGGAGGGCGGCGGCGAGACCGGCTCCGGCGGGCGCGGCGGCCTGCGGGGCGTAGCCGGGCTGCTGGCCGGGGACCTGGCCGTAGGCCGGCGGCTGCTGGCCCGGGGCCTGGCCGTAGCCCGGCTGCTGGCCGTAGGGGGCCGGGGCGGGCGGGGGGACCTGCCCGTACGAGGGCTGCTGCGGCGGCTGTCCGTACGAGGGCTGCTGGGGCGGCTGTCCGTACGGCGCGGGGGCGGGCGGGGCGGCGATCGGCGCGGCCATGGTGGGCGCGCTGTGCTGCGGGTACGCCTGCGGTTGCGGGGCGGGGGCCGGGGCCTGCGGAGCCGGGGCGGGCGCGGACGGAGCGCCGAAGGAGGGCGCGGGGGCCGGGGCCTGCGGGGCGGGAGCCTGCGGGGCGGGAGCGCCGAACGACGGTGCAGGAGCGGCCGCCTGCGGCGGCGGGGCGAAGCCGGGTGCGGCGCCCGCCGGGGCGGCCGGCGCCTGCTGCTGCGGCTGCTCCTCGGCGACCTCGCCGCCGAAGTTGCGCAGCAGCGCGTCGAGTCCGCCGTCGAAGCCCTGGCCGACGGCGGCGAAGCGCCAGACGTCCTTGAGGTAGAAGTCGCCGAGCATCACGGCCCGCTCGGTGGTGAACTCCGAGCCGTTGAACGCGTACCGGACGACCTCTTCGCCGCCCGCCACGATCCGGATGTAGCCCGGGCCGATCTGCGACATCTGGCCGGCGCCGTCGATGGTGGCGGTGAAGGACAGCTTGTGGATGGAGGCCGGCACGCGGTCCAGGGTCACCCGGAAGGATTCCGTGTCACCGGCCTGCGCGCCGAGCTGCTGGATGGACTCCTCGGGCGACTTCGGCTGGTTGAAGAAGACGAAGTACCGGTCGTCCGACAGCTGTTCGTTCGCGTCGAGGCCGAAGCAGCTGATGTCGAAGGTGAGTCCGGGTCCGGCGATCTGGACACCCACGTACAGATCGGTGCCCGCCGTCAGATCACTGATCTTGGCCTTGTGGCCCCGTTGGAATTCCCTTGCCATACGTAACGACCGTCCCCCATCCCGACTGTGAATGCGTGCCGCTCAGGCTAACGGCATCGGCCGACATCCGGCCAAGTCGGTACCGACCCGGTACATATCACCGTGCGTGACAGCGCGGGTGGAGAGCGGATGGAGGCGGGCCGGATCGCGCTATTCGTCCCGGGCGGCCGGAACCTTCGGGAGGCGATCGGCGGCGACGATCCCCTCCAGGTAGCCGCGGGCCCGCTCGGTCCGGGGGTACGCCTCCAGCAGTGCCCAGAAGCGGGGGCCGTGGCCGGGCACCAGGAGGTGCGCCAGCTCGTGCAGGAGTACGTAGTCGACGACGTACTCGGGCATGCCCTGGAGGCGGTGCGAGAGGCGGATGCTGCCCTCGGCCGGGGTGCAGGAGCCCCAGCGGGTGTTCTGGTTGGTGACCCAGCGGACGGATCGGGGGCGGGCCCGGCCGTCGAAGTACTGCTCGGACAAACGCTCCGCGCGTTCGGTCAGTTCCGCGTCCCCGAGGGTGCGCTTGCTCTCCTGGGCGGCCAGTTTGTCGAGCATGACGCCCACCCAGCGCTGCTCCTCGGCCTCCGACATCCGGGCAGGGATCAGGACGACCGTACGGTCACCCTCGCGGTAGGCGGATACGGTCCTGCGGCGGCGCGCGCTCCGGCGGACTTCGACGGCGCGCTGCGGGGGGTCGGCGGACACGCCACGACGGTACCTGCAACCCGTCGCGGAAGTCCCGCCCGTCCGGGGTTCGAACATGATCGGTTCGCGGCCGGTATCCGCGGCGCCCCATTTCTCCATCTCATATGCCTAATAGGCCCTGCCTGTGGACAAATTCCTGCACGCAATGCGGCGGACGGGCACTGTGGCGGAGGAACGGGAAAAGGGGTCGGCGCGAGTGCCGGACGGGAAATCGAGGGGGCGGCCATGTATCCGAAGGTGAAGCCGGCGCTGGCACGGGCCTGGCGGGATCTGCAGACGGTGCAGTTCGGGGTGACCCCCGCCCACGCGGTGGTGCTCGCCCCGGTCGACACCGCGACCGGGGCGCTCATCGACCGGATCGACGGGACGAGGCGGATGGAGCTGCTGCGGGCCGAGGCCTCGGGGATGGGGCTGCCGGACGGCCGGGCGGACGAACTGGTCCGGCGGCTGGCGGGGGCCGGACTGCTCGACGACGCGACGGCGGGCGGCCCGCGGGCCCAGGCCGTCCGCAAACGGGCGCAGACCCTGGAGCGGCTGGGACCGGACCTGAGCTCGCTCTCCCTGGTCCACCGTGAACCGGGCGGGGACTTGCGGGGCATCGCCGCGCGCCGGGGGATACGGGTCCAGGTGCGCGGGAGCGGCCGGGTGGGCGCGTTGATCGCGTCGGTCCTGGCGGGGGCCGGCGTGGGCGGGGTCGAGGTGCTCGACGGTGGCCGGGTGGAGCCGGGGGACGTGGCCCCGGGCGGGCTCGGGCCCGGGAGCGTGGGCCGGCTGCGTGCCGAAGCGGCGGGCGGGCTGGTGCGCGAGTCGGCCCCGGGACGCGCCCCGCGCGCCGGGGAGGAGGAGGGCCCGGAGCGGGGGCTCGCCCTGGTGGTGGTCGCGCCGCGGGACGGGCTGCACGCCTGGGCCCCCGATCCGGACACGGCGGCCGACTGGGTGGCCACGGGCGTCCCGCACATGTACGCGGGGGTGCTGGAGGGCACCGGGCTGGTGGGGCCGCTGGTGCTTCCGGGGGCGACGGCGTGCGCCGGGTGCATGGAGCGCGAGCGGGTGGACCGGGATCCGGCCTGGCCGCGGATGCTGGTGCAGTGGCGCTCGGCCCACCGCCGCCGGACGGGCGCCGCCTGCGATCTGGGACTGTCCACGGCGGTGGCCGGCCTGGCCGCGGCCCACGCGCTGTCCTTCCTCGACGGAGAACTGCCCGCCTCCACCGCCGCCCGCTGGGAGGCCGCGCTCCCGGGCCTGCACTGGCAGCACACCCCGGTCCGGCCCCATCCCGACTGCCCCTGCGGTGCGAGCGCCGGCCGCCGGACGGTGTCACGAGGTGCCGGGGCAGGATCGGGCGGGGAGCCGCCGTGAGGGCCATGACAGGATGCGTGCGTGGGAGGGGCATTCCCGAACCGCCGCTTGCGGCGCAGCTGTCTGGGACCTGGAGGGGCATATGTCTGATCTTCCCCGGAAGGCGGTCACCCGTACCGTCAAGCTGGCCGCGCTGCCGCTCGGCATCGCAGGTCGCGCAACCTGGGGGCTGGGCAAGCGGATCGGCGGCAAGTCGGCGGAGATCGTGGCGCGCGAGCTTCAGCAGCGCACCGCCGAGCAGCTGTTCCGCACCCTCGGGGAGCTGAAGGGCGGTGCCATGAAGTTCGGGCAGGCCCTGTCGGTCTTCGAGTCGGCCCTGCCCGAGGAGGTTGCGGGACCCTACCGGGCCGCGCTGACCAAGCTCCAGGAGGCGGCACCGCCGCTGCCCGCGGCCACGGTGCACCAGGTGCTGGCAGACCGGCTGGGCGCGGACTGGCGGGATCTGTTCGAGGAGTTCGAGGACAAGCCGGCTGCGGCGGCCTCGATCGGGCAGGTGCACCGGGCGGTGTGGCACGACGGCCGGCAGGTGGCGGTCAAGGTCCAGTACCCGGGGGCCGGCGAGGCGCTGCTGTCGGACCTGAAGCAGCTCGGCCGGTTCGCGGGGCTGCTGGGGCCACTGGTCCCCGGCATGGAAATCAAGCCGCTGATCAAGGAGTTGCGCGACCGGGTCTCGGAAGAGCTCGACTACGAGCTGGAGGCCGAGGCCCAGCGGACGCATGCGGACGCCTTCACCGGCGACCCCGATGTGGTCGTCCCGGACGTCGTGCACCAGGGAGACCAGGTGCTGGTGACCGAGTGGCTGGAGGGGACGCCGCTGTCGGAGGTGATAGCCGACGGCACGCAGGAGGAGCGCGACCGCGCCGGCCAGTTGCTGGCCCGGTTCCTGTTCTCCGGGCCCGCGCGCACCGGGCTGCTGCACGCGGACCCGCACCCGGGCAACTTCCGGCTGATATCGGGGGCGGACGGCCGGATGCAGCTGGGCGTCCTGGACTTCGGCACGGTGGACCGGCTGCCCGGCGGCTGGCCCAAGCCCATCGGCAGGTCGCTGCGGATGACGCTGGACGGTGACGCCGAAGGGGTCTACGGGCACCTGTGCGCTGAGGGGTTCGTGAAGGAGTCCATCGAACTGGACCCCGACGCGGTGCTGGACTACCTGAAGCCCATCATCGAGCCCGCGGAAGCCGAGGAGTTCACCTTCACCCGGCCGTGGCTGCGCGGTCAGGCGGCGCGGATCGCCGATCCGCGTTCCCCTGCCCACCAGTTGGGCCGGCAGATCAACCTGCCGCCCTCGTACCTGCTGATCCACCGGGTGACGCTGAGCACCATCGGCGTGCTGTGCCAGCTGGGTGCGACCGTACGGCTGCGTGACGAACTGGACACCTGGCTTCCGGGGTTCGCCCCCGGGGAGTGAGCGGCGGGGCCGTCACCACCAGGAGGAGTCGAGCCTGCCCTCGATCGAGCGGAGATGGGCGCGCGCGCAGTCGACGCAGAAGTACTGCCTGGTCCCGTTCTCCACCGAGCAGGTCCAGGTGATCGGGGCTCCGTCGGGAGACCGGGCACCGCAGCGCGCGCAGACGACGGGCTCGGTCTCGGGTTCCGACCGGGCGGGGCGGGGAGTCGGCTGGTCCACCTCCCGACGATATCGCCGTGCGGGGGGACAGCCCCTCGCAACGCACCGGGGGGACCGGTCCGTTCGGACCGGTCCCCCCGGGACTGTTCTTCCGTGCTCCTACCGCATGCCTCTTAGTGCATGACGGCCATGGCCAGCGCACGGCGGGCGCGCAGCGAGACGCGCTCGGCACGCCGCTGCATGCGGCGGGCGGCGACCAGGCGCAGGGCGTGACGCTCGGCGTCCGCCTCGCGCATGCGGTCGTCCATATGGGCGCGGGCCAGGGCTTCTGGGATGAGTTGCATTTCGCGGGTCCTGTTCTGACGCGAGGTGATCGCGCCGGTGGTGATGAAGTCTGCGTGGGCGGCGCCGTGGGGCTGCTCGCTCGTGGAGTGGGCGGTCATGAGGGCCTGCTTCAGGGGGTCGTGCGTCAGGGGGCGGTCGATGGTTCCGATGGCGGTCATGCCGCGACAACCGGGTTCTTGCGCGGGCGGCCACGGGGACGCTTCCGGGCGACGACGACACCCTGGACGAAGAGCTCGCCACCCCAGACACCCCAGGGCTCGCGGCGCTCGGTCGCCCCGGCGAGGCAGGCCTCGACCAGCGGGCAGGTCCGGCACAGGGACTTGGCGTACTCGACGTCGGCCGGGGACTCGGCGAAGAAGACCTCGGGGTCGAAGGTACGGCAGGGAACGGGGACGCCGAGGTTCTCGATGGCGTCGTCGAGCGCGGTGAGCGCGGTCAGCGGGGTCAAGGTGTGGTCCTCCGGGACTGCGGGCGGGGAGATCGTCTGGGTCTGCGGTACGGACGGGGCGTGCGCTTCGAGTTGCACGGTGGTTTCTTCCTCGTCTTGTTCGGCTAGTCGTTCCGGCCGGTCGGCCGGGTTCGGCTGGGCTGTCCTCACACCGACTGGCTCTGCCAGTCCCGAGGCACCTTCGCCGTGTTGCCCCCGTTCGGGGACAAACAGAAGGGCCGCGGATCCCGGGTGGGGTTCCGCGGCCCTGAAGGCGCCGGCCAGATCATGCGATCAGGCTGGATCACTCCAGGGTTCGAGCCCGCGGAAGGCCCACATCAGGTGGTGCTGCTGCTTCGTCTGCTTCGTCTGGCGCTTGAATCCGGCACTGGCGGCACCGGCTGCGGCGGCGAAGCCATAGGCGCCATGCGCCTGAGCTTCTGCTGCCAGTACTGCCACCGGTGCCACGGTCGGTCGCTCATTGCGCTCGCTGACCGGAAGGGTCGCCAGCAGGGCGGGGCTGACCGCGGAAATCGCGGACACACCGGTACCCCGGAGGGAGACGGAACCGAGCATGCAGGAGGCGTCGACGGAGCGATCGGTCATTTTGGTGAAGGTCATGAAGCTGGTCACTGGTCTCGCCTCCTCTCGGCGTCTCGGGGACGGGGCCCGGGGGCCTGTCCCATGCGTATTCGGATAAGTACAGCACGGATCCAGGGCTTCGGAGAAGCCACCGTTTCCGTTGCTAAGAACCTATGGGGCTTCGCCGGGCATGTGCAAACTATTTTTCCGACGAGTTTCTACGCGTCGTCAGGCTCCGCAGCCCCAGGCTCCTGACCTGCGCAGATGGCCAGCACGTCAGCTCCGTACCGCTCGAGCTTCCGTCCACCCACTCCGGAGATCATCGACAGCTCCCCCGCCTCGGAGGGCGCCGCCTCCGCGATCGCCATCAGCGTCTTGTCCGTGAAGACGCAGTAGGCGGGCAGGCCCTGCTCCTGCGACTGGGCCGCGCGCCAGTCCCGCAGCCGCTCGTAGAGCCCCTCGTCCATGTCGGACGGGCAGTCCTCGCAGCGCATCAGCTTGATCTCGCCGGCCTCGGTCAGGGTCCTGCCGCAGACCCGGCACAGCACCGGCCCGCGGCGTCCGCGCTTGCGGCCGGCCGCCGCCCGCTCGGCCGCACCGCCCTGCCCGCTTGCCGGGGCCGCGGAGCCCGGCCGCAGGCCGTTCAGGAAGCGGCTGGGCCGTCGGGAGGCCCGCCCTCCCGGAGCCCGGGAGAGCGCCCAGGAGAGGCCGAGGTGCAACCGCGCCCGGGTGACGCCGACGTAGAGCAGCCGGCGCTCCTCCTCGACCTGCTCGTCGGTCTTGGCGTAGGTGATCGGCATCATGCCGTCGGTGAGGCCGACCAGGAACACGGCGTCCCACTCCAGGCCCTTCGCCGCGTGCAGCGAGGCCAGGGTGACGCCCTGGACGGTCGGGGCGTGCTGGGCGGCCTTGCGCTCCTCCAGCTCGATCGTGAGGTCCGCCAGGGTGGCGCCGGGCCGGGCGCGCGCGAAGTCCTCGGCGAGCCGGACCAGCGCGGCCAGCGATTCCCACTGGTCGCGCACCGCGCCGGAGCCGGCCGGCGGCTCGGCGGTCCAGCCGGTGGAGCTGAGCACGGCGCGTACCTGGGGGCCGAGCTCGACGACATCGTCGAGCAGCGGGTCGTTGCCCCCGGACCGGGCGGCCCCGCGCAGGGCGAGGATCGCCTTCTGGACCTCCTGCCGCTCGAAGAACCGCTCGGCCCCGCGCAGCTGGTACGGCACCCCGGCGTCGGCGAGGGCCTGCTCGTAGACCTCGGACTGGGCGTTGATGCGGTAGAGCACGGCGATCTCGCCGGCCGGGACGCCCGCCGCGATCAGGTCCCGGATCCGGTGGGCGACGCCCTCGGCCTCGGCGGGCTCGTCCGGGTACTCCGCGTACACCGGGTCCGGGCCGGGCTCGCGCTGCGAGACCAGCTCCAGGCGGTGCTCGGCGGCCCGGCCCCTGGCCTGGTTCAGCAGGCCGTTGGCGAGGTGGACCACCTGGGGGGTGGAGCGGTAGTCGCGGACCAGCTTGACCACGGTGGCCTGCGGGTAGCGGGTGCGGAAGTTCAGCAGGTGGTCGGGGGTGGCGCCGGTGAACGAGTAGATCGTCTGGCTGGCGTCGCCGACGACGCACAGGCTGTCGCGCTCGCCGAGCCACAGGTCCAGCAGCCGCTGCTGGAGCGGGCTGACGTCCTGGTACTCGTCCACCACGAAGTGCTGGTACTGGGCGCGGATCTGCTCGGCGATGTCGTGGCGGTCCTGGAGGATGCCGACGGTCAGGAGCAGCACGTCCTCGAAGTCGATCATGCCGCGGTCGCGCTTGAGCTGCTCGTACGTCCCGTAGATCTGGGCGATCTCGGCCAGGTCGCGCGGTGCCTCGCGGCCCGCCTTGAGGGCGGCCGCCGGATAGTCGGCGGGCACGGTCTGGGTGACCTTGGCCCACTCGATCTCACCGGTGACGTCGCGCAGCTCGCCCCGGTCGAGGCGGATGCGGCAGCGCGCGCCGGCCTCGGCCACGAACTGGATCTTGCGCTCCAGCAGCCGGGGCACGTCCCCGCCGACCGCCTTGGGCCAGAAGTACTGGAGCTGGCGCAGGGCGGCGGAGTGGAAGGTCCGGGCCTGGACCCCGCCCGCGCCGAGCTCGCGCAGGCGTCCGCGCATCTCTCCCGCGGCCCGGTTGGTGAAGGTGACGGCCAGCACACTGGCCGGCATGAGCTGACCGGAATGTACCCCGTAGGCGATGCGGTGGGTGATCGCGCGGGTCTTGCCGGTACCGGCGCCGGCCAGCACGCACACCGGCCCGCGCAGGGTCGTCGCGACCTCGCGCTGCTCCGGGTCCAGGCCCTGGAGCACCGCGTCGGCCGGGTCGACGGAACCGGCGAAGGATGAGGAGTGCGTTGCTGCTGTCACCCCGCCATGCTGCCAGGTCTCCTGGGGCGGACGGGAAAACCGTCCACAGGCCGCCCGTATCAGTAGTACTTACGGCGGTGGCACACCTGCGCGACTGCGGGAATGGCCGGGGTGTCCCGTACGTTCGACTACTCGGACCTACCACCGGGACCCCCACGAAGGAGAGCGCAGCATGCAGGACACGGGCACCGTCACGATGTACAGCACGACCTGGTGCGGCTACTGCCGCCGGCTGAAGACCCAGCTGGACCGGGAAGGCATCGCGTACAACGAGATCAACATCGAGCTCGACCCGGAGTCCGCGGCGTTCGTGGAGAAGGCCAACGGAGGCAACCAGACGGTCCCCACCGTCCTCGTGAAGTCCCCCGCGGGCAACGAGTCCGTCATGACGAACCCGAGCCTGGCCCAGGTCAAGCAGGCCCTCGCCGTCTGACCCGCCCTTCCTGTGGAAAAGGCCCCCGCCGTGGCGGGGGCCTTCTTGCGTCAGGCGGCGGGGCCGGGCTTCGGCAGGGGGCCGCCGTACCAGAGTTCGACCAGGCGGGCGGCGATGGAGATGCCTCCCGACGGGGGATGGACCTCGCCCCGCTCGATCGCCTCGCGCAGGTCCTCGCGGGAGAACCAGCGGGCCTCCTCGATCTCCTCGCCGTCCACGGTGATCTCGGAGCTGGTGGCGCGGGCCGTGAAGCCCAGCATCAGGCTGTACGGGAACGGCCACGGCTGGCTGGCCACGTACGCGACCTCGCCGACCCTGACGCCCGCCTCCTCCCACACCTCGCGGATGACGGACTGCTCGATCGACTCGCCCGGCTCGACGAACCCGGCGAGGGTGGAGAAGCGGCCCTCCGGCCAGTGCACCTGGCGGCCCAGCAGCGCGCGGTCCTGCTCGTCCGTGACCAGCATGATCACGGCCGGGTCGGTGCGCGGGTAGTGCTCCGCGCCGCAGCCCGGGCAGCGGCGGATGTGCCCGGCCGCCGCGACCACGGTGCGCTCGCCGCAGCGGGAGCAGAACCGGTGCATCCGCTGCCAGTTCTCCAGGGCCACCGCGTGCACCATCAGCCCGGCGTCACGCGGGGACAGCAGCAGTCCGGCCTCGCGCAGGCCGGCCGCGCGGGCCGACTGGTCCATGCGGCCCGGGAGGGAGTCCTTCTGCAGCGCGAAGTACCGTACGCCGTCCTCGTCGGTGCCCAGGAAGTAGCGGTGCGTCTCGGTGACCGGGGCCTCGAAGGCCGGGGTCATCACGATGCCGGTGCCCCCGTCGGGGGTGTCGTCGATCAGCACCTGGCCGCCGGAGACGACGAAGACACGGGTCGTCGGGTGGCTCCAGGCCGCGGCCAGCCAGGCCTCGTCGAGGCGGTGGTGGGCGGCACGGTCGATGTCGCTGGGCGCGGTCAGCGAGAGCGGGCGCTCGATATGGATGCTCACGGGTACTTCCAACTCCCCCGGTGGTGGGACATGCAGGTGGGCGTCAGGCAACGGATGTGCGGGCGGACGCGGCCGGGCCGGACGCGGCCGGGCCGGACGCGGCCAGGTCGGACGCGGCCAGGTCGGCCCAGAGGTAGGCGGTCGTCTCGACGCCCTTGAGGAGCAGGTCCAGCTCGACCTTCTCGTTCGGCGAGTGCCAGCCGTCGGACGGCACCGAGATCCCGAGGAAGAGGACCGGCGCGCCCAGGACGTCCTGGAGGTCGGCCGCGGGCCCCGAGCCGCCCTCGCGGGTGAAGCGGATCTTCTGGCCGAAGGCGCGGCCCATCGACCGCACGACGGACTGCAGCGCCGGGTGGTCCAGCGGGGTCAGGCACGGGCGGGTCGGTGCGCCGAAGGTGATGGAGTGGCGGATTCCGGCCGGGACGCGGGCCGCGACCCAGTCCCTCACGGCCGCCTCGACCTCGTACGGGTCCTGTCCCGAGACCAGTCGGAACGACAGCTTCAGGTGGGCGGAGGCGGGCACGATGGTCTTGCCGCCGGGGCCCTGGTACCCGCCGCCGATGCCGTTGACCTCGGCCGTCGGGCGGGCCCAGACGCGCTCCAGGGTGGAGTACCCGGCCTCGCCTGCGGCCGCGTGGGACTTGGCCGTGCGCAGCCATTCGGATTCGTCGAAGGGGAGCTCGGCGATGAGCGCGCGCTCGGCGTCGGTGAGCTCGGCGATGCCCTCGTAGAAGCCGGGGATCGTGACCCGCCCCTCGTCGTCGTGCAGGGCCGCGACCAGGCGGGCGGCGGCGGTGGCCGGGTTCGGCACGGCCCCGCCGAAGGCACCGGAGTGGATGTCCTGGTCCGGGCCGTGGAAGTCGATCTCGCAGTCGGCGACGCCGCGCATGCCGGTGCAGACGGTGGGGGTGGTCTCGGACCACATGCCGGTGTCGGAGACGATCACGACGTCGGCGGCGAGCTCGGCGGCGCGGACCTCGACGAGGTCGCGGAAGTGGACGGAGCCGGACTCCTCCTCGCCCTCGACGATCATCTTGAGGTTCACGGCGGGGGCGGCGGCGCCGGTGGCCGCGAGGTGGGCGCGGACGCCCAGGGTGTGGAAGAACACCTGGCCCTTGTCGTCGGCGGCGCCGCGCGCGTACAGGCGGCCGTCGCGGACGACCGGCTCGAACGGGTCGGTGTGCCAGCCGTCGGCGAGGGCGGCGGGCTGCACGTCGTGGTGCCCGTACACCAGGACGGTGGGTGCGTGCGGGTCCTCGCTCGGCCAGTGCGCGAAGACGGCCGGGGCGCCGCGGGTCTCCCAGACCTCGGCGACGGGGAAGCCGGTCTCCTTGAGCTTCGCCGCGAGCCATTCGGCGCTGCGGCGGACGTCGCCCGCGTGCTCGGGCTGCGCCGAGACGGAGGGGATGCGGAGCCACTCGGCGAGGTCGTCGAGGAAGGCGGCGCGGTGGGTGTCGATGTACGTACGGACGACGCTGTCCGGCGGGGTGTCGCTCATGCCCCGAGCCTAGCCGTCCGCCTGGTGGGCGCTTTCGGGGCCCGTTGTGCCTTGGAGGATCCGCTCAAGGCGGGCGCGGTCGGGGAGGTTGCGGGGGCGGATCACGCGGCCGCTGCGGACGTGCAGGAAGGCGGCGGTGACCTGCTCGAGCGGGGTGCCGGTGGCTTCCGCCCAGGCCAGCCGGTAGACGGCGAGCTGGAGGGGGTCGGCCTCGGTGGTGCGGCCGGTCTTCCAGTCGACGATCTCGTATCCGGTGTCCGTGCGGTAGACGGCGTCGATCCGGCCGCGGATGACGCGGCCGGCGAGGGTGAGCTGGACCGGGGCCTCCATGCGGTGGGGCGGCCGGTCTGCGTACTCGCTCCGCTCGAAGGCGGCCTTGAGGGAGTCGAGGTCGGCCTCGTCGGCGACTTCCTGGTCGGAGCCGGGCAGCTCGGTGACGGGGTCGAGCACGTCGAGGAGCGGGAGCGGGAGCTCGTCGAAGCGGGACTCGACCCAGGCGTGGAAGCGGGTGCCCTGGCGGGCGGCCGGCTGGGGGGGCTTGGGCATGGGGCGGGCGAGGTCGCGGGCGAAGCCCTGCTCGTCGGCGGCGAGCCGCAGCAGTTGGCTGGCCGAGAGGGAGGCCGGGAGTTCGACGTCGCGGACGGCTGCGCGGGCACGGCGGAGCTCGCCCTCCAGGGCGTCGAGGTCCCGGTCCCAGGAAGCGACGGCCCGGGCGACCTCGGGCGAGAGCGGACCGTGGTCGTACGCGGCCGGGCGGGCGGGCCCGGCCGCCCCGGCGGGAGCCCAGAGGTCGCCCTCCGGCCACAGGTCGTCCCCCGGCGCATCGGCGCCGCCGGCACGCGGCTGCGCCGCACGCAGGCCGTCGGCCTGCGGCCCGGCAGGGGCGGGCCCGGACCCCGCGGGGGCGGGCGCGCCGGCCCCGCCACTGGAGGCGTCGGCCTGCGGCCCGGCGGGGGCGGGAGCGTCGGGTCCCGCCGGGGCCGGTGCCTCCGGCCAGCCGTGGAAGGGGTCGGCGGTGGCGTCGGGCCAGGGGGCTTCGGGGTCGTCGTCGGGCCAGGGGGTGGCGTCCGGCCAGGGTTCGTCCTCGTAGGACGGGTCCTCGCAGTCCGGGGGCCAGAGGTACGGGTCCTCCTGCGGCGGGGCCGGGGCGGCGAGGTAGGACTCGACCAGGGCCGCCGCCGAGCGGCGCAGGGTCAGGGAACGGGGGTCCAGGGGAAGGGGCCAGGACTGGTCCCTCGTGGACTCGTCGGCCAGGGCCGGGTTCTCCGCGTCCGCGGCCGGCTCCTGCGCCCAGGCTTCGATCTCGCCGAACCCGGCCGCGCAGTGCTCGTACAGGGCCTGGAGGAACGGCGACGGGCCGCGGCGCTTCTTCTGCGTCGGGCCCCACCAGTGGCCCGAGGCCAGGAGGAGGGAACGCGGACGGGTGAAGGTCACGTAGCCGAGGCGGAGCTCCTCCACCGACTTGTGCTCCTTCAGGGCCGCCTTGAAGGACTTCAGCCCGGCCGAGGTCCAGGCCGGGTCCGCGGGCAGGGTGGGCGCGTCGCCGCGCAGGGCGTACGGGAGCACCTTCGCGTACGAGGTCCAGGCCTCCGGCGCCTTCTCCTTCGGGAACGCACCCGCACACAGGTCGGGGACCACCACCACGTCCCACTCCAGGCCCTTGGACTTGTGGGCCGTCAGGACCTTGACCGTGTTCTCCCCGCCCGGCAGGGCGTGGTCCAGGCCCTTCTCGTACTGGGCCGCCGTGCGCAGGAAGGCGAGGAACGCCAGCAGGGTCGCCTCGCCGTCCAGGGCGGCGAAGCCCGCGGCCACGTCCATGAAGTTCGACAGGGTCTCCCGGCGGCGGGCCGCCAGCGCGTGCGGGGAGGCCGAGAGCTCCACTTCCAGGCCGGTCACCGACAGGACCCGGTGCAGTACGTCCATCAGGGGGTCGGCGAGGGACCGCCGCAGGTCGCGCAGCTCCTGCGCGAGGTGCGCGAAGCGGACCCGGGCCTCGGCGGAGAAGGGCAGCCCGTCGTCGGACCGGCCCGCCCCGTCCAGGAACGTCTCCAGCGCGTCGGCCAGCGACACGATCTCCGCCGGGTCCACACCCTCGACGGCGGCCGCGAGGCGCCCGTCCGGGTCCGCGTCCGCGTCCGACGGGGAACGGCCCACGAGCAGCCGCGCCCGGCGGCCCAGCAGGGCCAGGTCACGGGCTCCGATCCGCCAGCGCGGGCCGATGAGCAGCCGGACCAGGGAGGCGTTGGCGCCCGGGTCCTGGAGGACCTCGCAGACGGCGACGAGGTCCGCGACCTCCGGCAGGTGCAGGAGCCCGGACAGGCCGACGACCTCCACCGGCACGTCCCGGGCCACCAGGACGGCCTGGATCCGCGCGAAGTCCCCGGCGGACCGGCACAGCACCGCGATCTCGCCCGGCTCGGTCCCGGTGCGGACCAGGTGCGCGACGGAGTCCGCGAGCCAGTCCAGCTCCTCGGCGTGCGTCTCAAGCAGGGCGCACCGTACGAAGCCCGCGCCCTCGGCGCCCGGCGCCGGACGCAGCGCCTCCACCCCCTCGTGCAGGGCGCGCAGCGGCGCGGCGAGCCCGTTGGCCAAGTCGAGCAGGCGGCCTCCGCTGCGCCGGTTCTCGCTGAGCGAGAGACGGGTGGCGGGGGCGCCGTCGGCGTGCGGGAAGTGCGCGGGGAAGTCGTCGAGGTTGGCCACGGAGGCGCCGCGCCAGCCGTAGATGGCCTGGCAGGGGTCGCCGACGGCGGTCACCGCGTGCCCGGTGCCTGCGCCGAACAGCCCGGACAGCAGCAGCCGCTGCGCGACGGAGGTGTCCTGGTACTCGTCGAGCAGGACCACCCGGAACTCCTCGCGCAGCAGCGCCCCGACCTCGGGCCGGGTGGTGGCGAGCTGCGCGGAGAGGGCTATCTGGTCGCTGAAGTCGAAGAGGTCGCGGGAGCGTTTGGCGGCGCGGTAGCGGGTGACGAGCTCCAGCAGTTCCAGACGGCCGCGGACGGCCTCGGGGACCTTGCGCAGGTCGTCGTTGGTGAGCCGGACGTCGGCGAGCGCGTTCAGCAGGTCCGTGTCGTACGTCCGCAGGCTCGCCGGCTCGACCAGGTGCTCGGAGAGTTCCGCGTCGAGCGCGAGCAGGTCGCTGACCAGGTCGGGGAGGGATTTGGTGAGTGCGGGGTAGGGGCCGGGGGCCTCGCGCAGCACCTTGGCGGCGAGCTGGAAGCGGGTCGCGTCGGCGAGGAGGCGGGAGCTGGGCTCGAGGCCGATGCGCAGGCCGTGGTCCTTGAGCAGCTGCCCGGCGAAGGCGTGGTACGTCGAGATGCGCGGCTCGCCGCCGGCCTCGCCGGCCGCGGCCTCGGCGGGGGACGGGTCCGGGTCGGTGATCCCGGCCCGCGCGAGGGCCGTGCGGACCCGCTCGGACAGCTCTCCGGCGGCCTTGTTGGTGAAGGTCAGGCCGAGGACCTGCTCGGGCGCGACCGCGCCGGTGCCCACCAGCCAGACCACACGGGCGGCCATGACCGTGGTCTTGCCCGATCCGGCTCCCGCGACGATCACCTGGGGTGCGGGCGGTGCGGTGACGCAGGCGAGCTGTTCGGGCGTGAAGGGGATGCCGAGGAGCTCCTTGAGCTGCTCGGGGTCGGTGAGGACGGACGGACGCGCGGACACCTCAAAAGGCTAGCCGCCCCCACCGACACTCCCGCCCGGCCGTCTCACTCCCCGGATCACTCCCCGGATCACTCCCGGGTGCGCTCCGCGGTTCACTCCCGGGTGCGCCAAGCGCTTCACTCCGCGGTTCGCTCCGCGGTTCACTCCACCGTCTGGCGGCCTTCCGGGCGGGCGCTGCACGAGCTGCGGAAGGAGCAGTGGTCGCAGTGCTTGCCCGCGGCGGGCGTGAACCGCTCGTCGAGCACCCGGCCCGCGGCGGTGGCGAGCAGGTCGCCGACCCACTCGCCGTCGAGCGGCTGCTGGGCCTGGACCCTGGGCACTTCGTCGCCGCCCTCCTTCTTGGGCGCGCCCTGGCGCAGCTGGACGAGTTCGGCGCCGCCGGGGGCGGGGCGCAGGCCGTCGAAGACCTCGTCGACGGCGCCTTCGCGGACGGCGAGCTGGTAGACGGCGAGCTGGGGGTGGCGCGCGACCTCGTCCCTGGTGGGCGCGGCCTTGCCGGTCTTGAAGTCGACGACGTACGCACGCCCCTGGGGGTCCGATTCGACCCGGTCCATGGAGCCCCGGATCCGAACGGTGTGCTCGCCGGCTTCGAGCGTGACCTCGAACGAGTGCTCCGTGGCCACGGCCGCCCGGCCCCCCCGGTCGGTGGTGTGCCAGCGCAGGAAGCGCTCGAGGGCGGCGCGGGCGTTCTCCTTCTCCTGGGCCGACTTCCAGGGCGCGTCGAAGGCGAGGGCGTCCCACACGGAGTCGAGGCGTTCCATGAGGACGGCCAGGTCGGCGGGGGTGCGGCCGGAGGCGACCTCGTCGGCGAGGACGTGGACGACGTTGCCGAACCCCTGGGCGGCCGTGGAGGGGGCGTCGGCCTTGACCTCCCGGCCGAGGAACCACTGGAGCGAGCAGGTGTTGGCGAGCTGGTCCAGGGCGCTGCCGGAGAGGGCGACGGGCCGGTCCCGGTCGCGCAGCGGGACGCTGCTGCGGGTGGGCTCGTACAGCCCCCACCAGCGCTGCGGATGGGCGGCGGGGACCAGCGGGCGGTCCTCGTCGTCCGTGAGCGCGGCGAGGCGGGCGAGGCGCCGGGCGGCCGCGTCGCGCAGGGCGGGCGAGGCGTCGGGGTCGACGGTGGTGGCGCGCAGCTCGGCGACGAGGGCCGGGACGGCGAGGGGGCGGCGGGGGCGGCCGGTGACGTCCTTGGGGGTGACGCCGAGTTCGGTGAGGAAGCGGGAGGGCTGGTCGCCGTCCTCGGCAGGGGCCTTGACGGCGGTGACGACGAGCCGGTCGCGGGCGCGGGTGGCGGCGACGTAGAAGAGACGGCGCTCTTCGGCGAGGAGCGCGCCGGGGGTGAGGGGCTCGGCGAGGCCGTCGCGGCCGATGCGGTCGGCCTCGAGGAGGGAGCCGCGGCGGCGGAGGTCGGGCCACAGGCCCTCCTGCACGCCGGCCACGACGACCAGCGACCACTCCAGGCCCTTGGAGCGGTGGGCGGTCATCAGCCGGACCGCGTCGGGGCGGGCGGCGCGGGTCGTCAACGTGTCGGCGGCGATGTCCTCCGCCTCCAGTTGTTCGAGGAAGTTGAGGGCGCCGCGGCCGCCGGTGCGTTCCTCGGCGCGGGCGGCGGTGTCGAAGAGGGCGCAGACGGCGTCGAGGTCGCGGTCGGCGTTGCGGCCCGCGGGGCCGCCCCGGCGGGCGCTGCGCTCGAGCCGCTGGGGCCAGGGGGTGCCGTCCCAGAGGGTCCACAGGGCCTCTTCGGCGGTGCCGCCGCCCTGGAGGAGTTCGCGGGCCTTGCGCAGGAGCAGGCCCAGGCGCTGCGCGCCGCGGGCGTAGGCGGGGTCGTGGGCGGTGAGGCGTTCCGGCTCCGCCAGGGCGCGGGCGAGCAGCACGTCGGAGGGCGCGGGCACCTTGACGCCCGCGGCGCGCTCCTCGTCCCGCAGGGCGCGGCCGAGGCGGCGCAGGTCGGCGGCGTCCATGCCGCCCAGGGGGGAGGCGAGCAGGGTGAGGGCGGCCTCGACGGCGATGCCGTGGACGGGCCCCGGGTCCTGTGGAGCGGGCTCGCCGTCGGCGTCGGGGGAGGCCGCCGGACCGCCCGCCCCCGGGTCGCGAGCGGGCTCGCCCACCTCGTCGCCCACGGCGCCCGGCCCTGCGACCGCTGCCGCGGCGGGATCCGGCGCAGGCTCCCCGGGCTCCGGCGCCGGCTCGGACACGCCGGTGGGGGTGGAGGCGGCGGTGGCGACCGTGCGGAGGGCCGTGAGGAGGGGGGCTACGGCCGGTTCGTGGCGCAGGGGGGTGTCCGCGCCGTCCGTTTCGACCGGGACGCCCGCCGTGATCAGGGTGCGCCGCATCGCCGGGAGGGTCCGGCCGCCGGCGCGGACCAGTACGGCCATGTCCTGCCAGGGCACGCCGTCCTCCAGGTGGGCCCTGCGCAGGATGTCGGCGATGTTGTCGAGTTCCGCCCCGGCCGTCGGGTAGGTGTGGACCTCGACCCGGCCGCCCTCCGTCGTGGCCCGGAGGTCGCGGTGGGCGCGGACCACCGCCGAGGGGAGGCGGGGCAGGGGCATGCGGGTGGTGAGGAGCCGGGTGGCCGCGAGGAGGTTCGCGCGCGAGCGGCGGCCCACCGTCAGGGCCCGCACCGCCGCGCCCGGGAAGGCCGACTCGAAGTCCAGGACGTTGTTGATGTCGGCGCCGCGGAAGGCGTAGATCGACTGGTCCGGGTCGCCGAAGGCGACCAGCGTGCCGCCGGGGCCGTTCAGCGCCCGCAGCAGCCGCAGCTGGGAGGCGTCCGTGTCCTGGTACTCGTCCACGAAGATCGCGTCGTAGGACGAGGCGAGGGCCGGCGTGCGCTCCGCCAGGAGCACGGCGCGGTGCACGAGCTCCGCGTAGTCCAGCGTGCCCTGCATGTCGAGGACGTCCAGGTACTCGGAGAGGAAGGCGGCGGCCGCCTTCCAGTCCGGGCGGCCGATCCGGTCGGCGAAGGAGGACAGGGCGGAGGGGCCGAGGCCCAGTTCGCGGGCGCGGGCCAGGACGGCGCGGACCTCGTCCGCGAAGCCGCGCGTCGTGAGCGCGGCCCGCAGGTCGTCCGGCCAGCGGATGGAACGGATCCGGCGCTGGCCCTCGAGGAGGGTGCGCACCATCACGTCCTGCTCCGGGCCGGACAGCAGCCGCAGCGGGTCGGCGAAGAGATCGGTGTCCTGGTGGGCGCGGACGAGTCCGTAGCAGAAGGAATGGAAGGTGGTCGCCTGCGGAGCCCGCGCGCCGCCGAGCCGCAGGGCGGCCCGGTCGCGCAGTTCCACGGCTGCCTTGCGGCTGAAGGTGAGGATGAGGATCCGGGCCGGGTCCGTACCCGCTTCCACGCGGGCGGTGACGGCCTCGACCAGCGTGGTCGTCTTCCCGGTGCCCGGTCCGGCCAGGACCAGGAGAGGTCCGCCGGTGTGATCAACCACCGCGCGCTGCGCTGCGTCCAGCACAGGGGGATCCACCCGTTCCGGCCCGGTGCGCACGAGGCGGTACGCGTCAGGGGTCCGCGTACGCCGCCGGTCGGTGCGGTCGGAAGGAGAGGTGATCACGTGAGCTGCCGGTCCTGGTGGGTCTTCGGGTGGCACCGCGTCGGCGGCGGCCGGAGCGGAAGAGGCAACGCTACGGCAACCGGCCGATCCCGCGCAGTCCGTCTCGGTCCCCCGGACGGGCCTTCGCACGGGCGCTCGACCGCCCGTGCGGGCCGCACATGGCCGAAGCTGTCAGGTGTGAGTCTCGTCGCGGTCCCCGGTGCGGCCCCCGCGGTCTTCGTCGCGGTCTTCCCCGCGGTCTTCGCCGCCGTCCCATCGTGCCCGGCGCATGTCGAGCCGCGGCTCGCCGCCCGCCGTCAGGCGCAGCGGGGTGGCTTCGGCCCGGTAGTGCTCCAGGGCGCGGCGCTCGCTGCCGGGCAGCGGCACCCCGTCCGCGCGCACCACGCGCCACCAGGGCACGGCGCCGCCGTACAGGGCCATGACGCGCCCGACCTGGCGCGGTCCGCCCTCGCCGAGCCACTCGGCGACGTCTCCGTACGTCATCACCCGGCCGGGCGGAATACGCTCGGCCAACTCCAGCACGTGCTCCGCGTAGGCGGGCAGCTCCTCGCTCATTCGGCCCATGGTGCAGCACGGCGGACGGCCGGTGGCGGAAGACAAGGTTCCGTACCGGCGCGCACCCTGATGCCCCGCTTGCAGGTCGGTCCGTGCCACCATCTTGCGGGCGGTGACTGGTGATACGTGATCAAGAAGAGACGGAAGTGACGACGAAGGAGCAGGGTGTGAGCCCTCCGGACGGCGCGGCGGCGGACGACGACGCGACGCGCCCAGACGACGGCCCCGCCCCCCGGCCCAGACCCCTGTCCGCCGGCTCGAGCAGGGCAGCCGGCGGCTCGGAGGCCTCCGGTGCCTCCGGTGCCTCCGGTGCCTCCGGCGGCGAGGAAGAGGAACGGGAGGGGCACGGGCACGCCCCCACCGACGCCGACCGCGTCGAGGTCGACGAACCGCTGCTCGCCGCCCGCGTGCACCGCCCGTCCGACCTCGTCCGCCTGCTCGTCGGCATCCTCGGGATCGCCGTCGTCCTCGCCATCGCCGCCTTCGCCCACGGCACCACGGTCGGTCTGGAAGAGGACATCAACAAGGGCACCGGCCAGGCGCCCGACCTGCTGATCAAGGTCGCGGCGCTGGTGTCGAGCATCGCGGTGCTGCTGCTGCCCGTGGCCTTCGCCATCGAGCGGCTGATCAAACGCGACGGGCTGCGCATCGCCGACGGGGTGCTCGCCGCCGTCCTCGCGCACGGGGTCACCCTCGCCACCGACCTGTGGGTCTCGCAGGCCGCTCCGGACACGATCCAGGACGCCTTGACCCGTTCCGCCGGGGCCGGCGGGGCGCTGACCGATCCGGTGCACGGCTACCTCGCGCCCGTGATCGCGTACATGACGGCGGTCGGGATGACCCGCCGGCCGCGCTGGCGCGTGGCCCTGTGGGTGGTCCTGCTGATGGACGCGTTCACGATGCTGGTCAGCGGCTACACCACTCCCTTCTCGATCATCCTCACCGTGCTGATCGGCTGGTGCGTCGCGTACGGGACGCTGTACGCCGTCGGCTCGCCCAATGTGCGCCCCACCGGGCAGACCCTCCTCGCGGGACTGCGCCGGGTCGGCTTCCGGCCGGTCAGTGCGATGCGCGCCGAGGTCACCGAGGGCGGCGGCCCGGAGGCCTCCGAGGTCAGCGACCGGGGCCGCCGCTACCACGTCACCCTGGAGGACGGCCCGCCGCTCGACGTCACCGTGGTCGACCGCGAGCAGCAGGCGCAGGGCTTCTTCTACCGGGTCTGGCGCCGGCTCACCCTGCGCGGCATCACCACCCGGCGCAGTCTGCAGTCGCTGCGCCAGGCGCTGGAGCAGGAGGCGCTGCTCGCGTACGCCGCCATCGCGGCGGGGGCGAACGCGCCGAAGCTGATCGCCACCTCCGAGCTCGGCCCGGACGCCGTGATGCTCGTGTACGAGCACCTGGGCGGCCGGACCCTGGACTCCCTGTCCGACGAGGAGATCACCGACGGGCTGAGCCGCAACGCGTGGGAGCAGGTCCGGGCCCTGCAGTCGCGGCGGATCGCGCACCGGCGGCTGACCGGAGACGCCCTGGTGGTGGATCGTTCCGGCAACGTCATCCTCACCGACCTGCGCGGCGGCGAGATCGCGGCGGGCGACCTGGTGCTCCGGATGGACATCGCCCAGCTGCTGACCACGCTCGGCCTGCGGGTCGGCGCGGAGCGGGCGGTGGCCTCGGCGGTCTCGGTACTGGGCCCGGACGCGGTGGCGGACTGCCTGCCGCTGCTCCAGCCGATCGCGCTGAGCCGTTCCACCCGGGCCACCCTGCGCAAGCTGGCCAGGGAGCGGGCCGAACGGCAGCGGGAGGCCGTACTGGAGTCCTCGCGTGCGGCGAAGGCGGCACGCGAGGCGGACGCCTCCGCCAGCAGCCCCGCGGCGGACCGCAAGGCGGAGAAGAAGGCGCTGGACGACGCGCTGGACGGGGCCCGTGAGGAGGACCTGCTGAGCCAGATCCGCCAGCAGGTGCTGCTGATCCGCCCGCAGGCTCCGGTGGAACCGGCCCGCCTCGAGCGGATCCGGCCGCGCACGCTGGTGTCGTTCATCGCGGGCGCCTTCGGCGCGTACTTCCTGCTGACGCAGCTCGCCCACGTGGATTTCGCCACCATCATCGGCGAGGCGCAGTGGGGCTGGGTCGGGGCGGCGCTGGCCTTCTCGGCGCTGAGCTACGTGGCGGCGGCGATGAGCCTGCTGGGCTTCGTGCCCGAGCGGGTGCCGTTCCTGCGGACGGTGGTCGCGCAGGTCGCCGGGTCCTTCGTGAAGCTGGTGGCTCCGGCGGCGGTGGGCGGTGTCGCGCTGAACACGCGGTTCCTCCAGCGGGCGGGGGTCCGGCCGGGGCTCGCGGTGGCGAGCGTGGGCGCCTCGCAGCTGTTCGGGCTGGCGAGCCACATCCTCCTGCTGCTGTCCTTCGGCTACCTGACGGGGACGGAGAAGACGCCGGAGATGACCCCGTCCCGGACGGTCATCGCGGGTCTGCTGACGGTGGCGGTGCTGGTGCTGGTGGTGACGGCGGTGCCGTTCATGCGGAAGTTCGTCGCGACGCGGGTGCGGGCCCTGTTCGCCGGGGTCGTGCCGCGCATGCTGGACGTGCTCCAGCGGCCGCAGAAGCTGGTGACGGGCATCGGCGGGATGCTGCTGCTGACGGGCTGCTTCGTGATGTGCCTGGACGCGTCGATCCGGGCGTTCGGGGGCGGCCAGGCCATCAGCTACGCGAGCATCGCGGTGGTGTTCCTCGCGGGCAACGCCCTGGGGTCGGCGGCGCCGACGCCGGGCGGTATGGGCGCGGTCGAGACCACGCTGACGCTGGGGCTGATCGCGGCGGGCCTGGAGAAGGAGGTCGCCATTTCGGCGGTCCTGCTGTTCCGCCTGATGACGTTCTGGCTGCCGGTGCTGCCGGGCTGGATCTCGTTCAACTTCCTGACCCGCAAGGAAGCGATCTAGCCTCCGGCTCGGTCGACGGGGTCCCCGGGGCTCGGCCGCGCCGCCGGGCCCGGCTCCGCCGCGGCCTCCCGGGACTCCGCCCCCGCCCCCGCGCCTCACACGCCGTCGGCCCCGGTATGGGCTCCGGTGCAGCCTGACGGGCCGGACGGGCCGGACGGGCCGGACGGGCCGGACGGGCCGGACGGGCCAGAGGGGCCAGAGGGGCCAGAGGGGCCGGAGGGACCCCGTTCGGGTCAGCGCAGGGGCGCGGGGGGCCGAGGGCGCCGAGACTGGGGGCATGCCGAGAGACACCTGGCGGGTCACCGCCGCCGCCGCACTGGCCACCGCCCTGTTCGCCACCGGCGGCTGCTCCGACGACGGCGACGGGAAGAAGACAACGGCGGGCGGCGCCAAGGAGGCCAAGCCCCTCAAGTGGGGCGAATGCCCGGCACCGACCCCGCTGGAGGGCGGCGGCCAGGCACCGCCCAAGGACTGGCAGTGCGCGACCCTCGACGTCCCGCTCGATTACGCGAAGCCCGAGGGCGAGACCCTCCCGATCGCCCTGATCCGCGCCAAGGCCCGCGACCAGAAGAACCGCATCGGCTCCCTCGTCTTCAACTTCGGCGGCCCCGGCGGCTCCGGCATCACCACCCTGCCCGGCGCCGCCAAGGAGTTCGAGGCGCTGCGCGCCCGGTACGACCTGGTCAGCTTCGACCCCCGCGGGGTGGGCCGCAGTGCCCCCGTCCGCTGCGAGGACGACAAGCAGCTGGACGCCTACCTCTCCGAGGACTTCACCCCCGACACCCCGCAGGAGGAACAGCGCTACGTCGAGATCATCCGGACCTACCAGCAGGCCTGCAAGAAGAACTCCGACAAGCTCCTCCCCCACGTCGGCACCTCGAACGCCGCCCGCGACATGGACCGCATCCGCCAGGCCCTCGGCGACGAGAAGCTGCACTACTTCGGCATCTCCTACGGCACCGAGCTCGGCGGGATCTACGCCCACCTCTTCCCGAAGAACGTCGGGCGGGCCGTCTTCGACGCCGTGGTCGACCCGACCAAGACCTCCGAGGCCAGCGCGCTCGGCCAGGCGAAGGGCTTCCAGCTCGCCCTCGACAACTTCGCCCAGGACTGCGTCGACCGCGGCGACGAGTGCAGGCTCCAGGGCAGCACCGCCAAGGAGATCGAGGCGAACATCATCAAGCTGCAGAAGGACCTGGCCGCCAAGCCCATCCCGGGCATCGGCGACCGGCAGCTCACCGAGACCCAGGCGACCAACGGCATCGCGCAGGCCCTGTACTCGCAGGAGCTGTGGCCGCTGCTGGAGCAGGGCCTCGACGAGGCGGAGGGCGGGCAGGGCCAACTGCTGCTCGCCCTGTCCGACGCGCTCAACGGCCGGGACGAGCAAGGGCATTACAGCAACCTCAGCGCGGCGAACGCCGCGATCAACTGCGCCGACTCGAAGGAGCGCTACACGCTGGCGGAGACCAAGGCCAAGCTGCCGGCGTTCCGTTCGGCCTCTCCCGTCTTCGGTGACTTCCTCGGCTGGGCGATGCTGAGCTGCACCGGCTGGCCGGTCGCGGGCGCCTGGGAGACCCCGGACGTCTCCGCCCCGGGGGCCGCCCCGATCCTGGTGATCGGCAACACCGGCGACCCGGCCACTCCGTACGAGGGCGCCCGCCGCATGGTGGAGCGGCTCGGCCCCGGCGTCGGCGTGGAGCTCACCTACAAGGGTGAGGGGCACGGCGCCTACAACAGCGGCGACACCTGCGTGCAGAGCGCGGTGAACGCGTACCTGCTGGAGGGCAAGGAGCCCGCCCAGGGGACCGTCTGCACCGCGTCCGGGAACCCGACGGCGACCCCGGCCGCGACCCCGACCGGCTCCCCCGTCTGACCGGCCCGGCCCGCCCCGGAAGACCCCGGCCCGGAACACCCCCGGCACGCCGAAGGGGCCGTACCCCGCATCACGCGCGGTACGGCCCCTTCGGGTGACTGCTAGTAGATCGGCTTGTCGGGCTCGATCTGGTGGACCCAGCCGATCACGCCGCCGCCGACGTGGACCGCGTCCGAGAAGCCCGCGGACTTCAGGACCGCGAGGACTTCCGCACTGCGGACACCCGTCTTGCAATGCAAGACGATGCGCTTGTCCTGCGGCAGGTCCTGCAGGGCGGTGCCCATCAGGAACTCGCCCTTGGGGATCAGCCGTGCGCCGGGGATCGAGACGATCTCGTACTCGTTGATCTCGCGGACGTCGATGATCTCGATGTTCTCGCCGTCGTCGATCCACTCCTTGAGCTGCTTGGGAGTGATCGTCGAGCCGGCGGCCGCCTCCTGGGCCTCCTCCGACACGACGCCGCAGAAGGCCTCGTAGTCGATGAGCTCGGTGACGGTCGGGTTCGGGCCGCAGACCGCGCAGTCGGGGTCCTTGCGCACCTTGACCTGGCGGTACTGCATCTCCAGGGCGTCGTAGATCATCAGGCGGCCGACCAGCGGCTCGCCGATGCCCGCGAGGAGCTTGATCGCCTCGTTGACCTGGATGGAGCCGATGGACGCGCAGAGCACGCCCAGCACGCCGCCCTCGGCGCAGCTCGGGACCATGCCCGGCGGCGGGGGCTCCGGGTACAGGCAGCGGTAGCAGGGGCCGTGCTCGGACCAGAACACCGAGGCCTGGCCGTCGAAGCGGTAGATCGAGCCCCACACGTACGGCTTGTTCAGCAGCACGCAGGCGTCGTTGACCAGGTAGCGCGTGGCGAAGTTGTCCGTGCCGTCGACGATGAGGTCGTACTGGCTGAAGATCTCCATCACGTTCTCGGCTTCGAGCCGCTCTTCGTGCAGGACCACGTTCACGTACGGGTTGATGCCCAGCACGCTGTCGCGGGCCGACTCGGCCTTGGAACGGCCGATGTCCGCCTGGCTGTGGATGATCTGGCGCTGCAGGTTCGACTCGTCGACCTCGTCGAACTCCACGATGCCCAGCGTTCCGACGCCCGCCGCGGCCAGGTACATGAGCGCGGGCGAACCGAGACCGCCCGCGCCCACGGCCAGCACCTTGGCGTTCTTCAGACGCTTCTGGCCGTCCATCCCGACATCCGGGATGATCAGGTGGCGGGAGTACCGACGAACCTCGTCAACGGTGAGCTCAGCAGCTGGCTCGACCAGGGGTGGCAGCGACACGGGGACTCCGTAGATGGTGATTTCTCAACGGTGGTTCTTCCCGTAACACTGCCACGCCCGTCTTCATTCCAAGACACCCGTCCCGATCCGCGAGACGATTTCGTCCCAGTACGCGGGCATGGAGGCCCACGGGTCACGGTCGGCCGCGCCGCGCCGGTCGGTGAACCAGATGGTGCCCGCGCCCTGCCAGCGGGCGATCCGCATGGCCTCTTCCAGGTGCGTGCGCGGCACCCCGTGGACGAGGTGGCAGAACCGCTCAGCCGGATGGTCGGCGGTCCACTCGGCCACCTGCGACCAGCGGTAGTCGGCCCAGGCCCCGGAGAAGGTGACCAACTGGTCGGCGGCCTCCAGGTAGCCCTCGTACGGGTGCGTGCCGTGCCCGAGGACGATCCGCACGTCCTCGCCGAGGCCGCGCAGGGTGTCCGCGACCCGGCGTACCGAGGCGAGGCCGGCCTTGTCCGCCGGTGCGTCGGCGAGGTAGAAGCCGCCCACCCCGTACCAGTCGCGGAAGCGGTGGGCGTCGGAGACCAGCTCGCCGAAGGACCGCAGTCCGTCCCGCATGGCGAGATGGCCGAGGAGGCAGGGGCCCGCGGCGCCCGCGCCGCGCAGCTTGGCGGCCGCCTCCGTGCAGTGCGGGTCGGGCCGCCCGCCAGGGCCGTCCGTGACGTTGAGCACGGCCCAGTGCAGCGGGGTGCCGGGGCGGGTCAGCTCGGCCCACTCGACGGGCGCGAGCAGCGGGTGCGCGTAGCCGGGGACGCCGAGGCCGAGGCGGCCGGCCTCGGTCGCGGCGGTCGTCGCGGCCCCGGGCGGGGTGGTCAGATACGGCACGCCGCCTCCATCCAGATGTCCGCGAGGGACTCCTCCAGGTTGATCCGCGGCCGCCAGCCGAGCCGGTCGCGGGCGGTGCGGACGTCGGCCTGCTGCCAGGCCCCGCAGCCGTCGGGGTAGGGATAGGGCTGGGGTGCCGCGGCGGCGAGCTGTTCGGCGGTCGCCTCGGATCGGGGGGACCCGATGGCGGCGAGACCGGCCGGCCGGCCGGGGTGCGCGTGCTGCTGGGGCCCGCCGTGCGGGACGTCGAGCTCGTGCAGGGCGCCCCCGTACCCGGCGACGCGGGCCAGGACGCCGGCCGCGTCGCGCAGCCGTACCGCGCGGCCGGTGCCGATGTTGACCACGCCCTGGGCGGCCGAGAGGGAGGCGGCGTGCACGGCCCGCGCCACGTCCCGTACGTCCACGAAGTCGCGCTGCACGCCGAGCCCGCTGAGCTTGAGCTCCCCGTCCCCGGACTGCATCGCGCGCCGCATGGCCTCGGCGAGGCGGCCGAGGGGGGAGCCGGCCGGGGTGCCGGGGCCGACGGGCGAGAAGACGCGGAGCACGACGGCGTCCAGCCCGGAGCCGAGCACCAGCTCGGTGGCGGCCAGTTTGCTGACCCCGTACGGCCCGCCGGGTCTCGGCACGGCGTCCTCGGCGGTCGACGATCCGGGCTGGCTGGGCCCGTACTCGGCGGAACAGCCGAGCTGGACGAGCCGGGCCCCGCAGCCGCTGCGGCGCAGCGATTCGCAGATGGTGGCGACGGCCACGGTGTTGTGCCGGGTGAGCTCACGGGCTCCGCCGCGGGTGGCTCCGGCGCAGTTGATCACGACGCCGGGGTGGACGGCGTCGAGGAAGCGGGTCAGCGCTCCGGGGCTCCCGGTGGCGAGGTCGAAGCGGACGTCGGCGTCGTCGCCGCGGCCGAGGGCGGTGAGCTGCACGGCGGGGTCGGCGAGCAGCCGGTCGGCGACGTAGCGGCCGAGGTATCCGTTGGCTCCGATCAGCAGCACCCTCATCGCGTGGCCCCTTGGTTGGTTGGCTGGCCGGTCATCTTCTGTTTCTCCTTGCGGGTGGGTGGATGGGGCCGCGCATGGGCGGATGCGCGGGACAGGGCGAGGACCGCGTGTACGAGGAGTCCCGCGGCGGCGGCCGAGGCCGCCGCCGGGACCGGGACGAGGGCGAGCGCCAGGGCGGCGGCGACCGGGCCGCGGTGGGCTCCGTGCCGCAGCAGCAGCCTGGTCAGGAACAGCAGCAGGGCGAGCGGCAGCGCCGCCGCGAGCGGGGCTCCGGCGACCGCGGCCGCCCCGGCGGCGGCCCCGGCGAACACCGCGACGGCGGCGAGGAGCAGCGGCCGGACCCGGTCCGCGAACTCCTCCAGGGCCCGGCTCCCGGCGACCCGGACCCGGGCCCGGGCGGCGAAGGCGGCGGCGACCAGGTGTCCGGGGGCGACGGCCAGGGCGAGGCCGAGAGCGAGGGCGGTGCCGTGCCGGTGCGCGGCCCAGCCGGCGACGGCCGCGGCGAGCAGGTGCGCGGCGTAGGGGAACCGGCCGCCGGCGGCCCGTCCGGGCCACACCAGCGCGGCGGCGGTCGCGGTCACGGCGGCGGGCCCGGCCCAGGCCGGGGCGGCGGCGGCCGCGCCGAAGGCGAGCGCGCCGGGCAGCAGAGCGCAGCCGAGGCCGCGCAGCGCCGACGGTCCGGCCGGCAGGGGGGCGAGCGCGGTGGCGGGAGCCTCCCCGTGCGGGGTGCGGGCGTAGAGCTCCTCGGCGAGGGAGAAGACGTCCCGGTGCCGGAAGCGGGTGGCCGTGCGGTCGGTGATCCCGTGGGCCTCCAGTCCGGCGGCGATCTCCAGCGGGTCGACGGCCCGTTCGCACAGCTCGCGGTGCCGGTGCAGCAGCGCCTTGACGGGGTCCGCGCCGGTCCGCCGCCGGCCCGCCTGCGGCGGCGGCGCGGGCGGGGCGGGGGTTTCGGGTTCGACGGTGGTCATACGGTCGCCTCCGGCAGCGGTTCGGCCCAGGTGGGGCTGGTCCAGTGGCCCGGCACGCGCGCCTCGGCGGGCCGGGCGAAGGGCACCTCCGCGTCCGGCCGGGCGGCTCCGGTGGCGAGGAGCCTGAGGTAGATCTCCTGGAAGGCGGCCACGTTCTGCTCGACGGTGAACAGTTCCAGGGCCCGGGCGCGCGCGGCCGCTCCGAGCCGGTGCGCGCGCTCGGGGTCGCCGAGCAGCGCCAGGCAGGCGTCGGCCAGCGCCCTCGGGTTGCGCGGCGGGACGACGAGCCCGGTGCCGCCGATGACCTCGCAGACGGCGCCGACGTCGGTGGAGACGGTGGCCCGGCCGCAGAGCATCGCCTCGGCCAGGGTGACCGGGAAGCCCTCGATCACGGAGGAGAGGACGACGACGCTCCCGGCGCCGTAGGCCTCGGCCGGGGTGGGCGCGTCGGGTCCGCCGATCTCCTCGAAGGTGACGGGGTTCTCCCCGACGGTGACGGCGTCGGCGGCCTCGTCGGGGAAGAGCTGGGCGGCCAGGGAGCGGCAGTCGGACAGGTAGCCGGGGGCCGCGGCCGTGGCGAAGATGCGCAGGCGGGTCGTCGGAGCGGCCTTGCGGACCTCCGCGAAAGCGTGCAGCAGGGCGATGAGGTCCTTGGCCGGCTCTATGCGGCCGACCCATACCAGGGTGTCGGGGTCCCCGCGGTCCGCCGACTCCCCGACGGTGGCGAATCGGTCCGCCTCCATCCCGGGGTAGACCGTCCGCAGCCTGTCGCGGGCGGCCCCGCACCGCTCCTGCCAGCGCCGGGCGTGCGCGTTGCCGGGGGTCAGCAGGTCGGCCCGGGCGTAGATCTCGCCCGCGAGCCGGATGTGGAAGGCGGCGAGCAGGGCCCGCAGGGCGGGGCGGGCCTCCGGGCGCTGCTCGAGGTAGTGGGCGCGCAGTTGGACCCCGTACTCGGTGACCAGCAGCGGAACCCCGAAGAAGCGTTTGGCCAGCAGGCCGGGGAGCGCCGCGACCCCGCCCGCCGCCGCGTGGCAGACGTCGACCGCGCCGAGGCTCCCCAGCCGGGCGTTCTCCTCGTACCAGTCAAGGGACAACGGCCGCAGCATCCGCTCCAGTTCGTCCACGAACTCCAGCAGGTCGGGGACCTGGGCCGTCTGCACGGTCCGCCCGGCGCCCGGTGCCCGGCAGGCGGACTCCACCGCCCGAACGGCGGACTCGGAGCGCAGCGCCGCGTACAGGCTGCCCTGCTCGCGGGCGAGTCCGGCGAGCCCGTACAGTCCGGCCGCGAAGGCGGGTGCCTCGCCGGCGCAGATCCCGCGGACCAGTTCCCGGAAGGCATCGGCGAACCGCCGGCGCTCGCGCCGGGAGTAGGTCCGCCCGTCGTCGGCCGGGGCCCACAGGGGGGCGGTCCGGACCCGGGTGACGTGCTCGGGCAACGGGACCGTCGCGCGCTCCTGCCCGGCGCTGCGGCTCAGTGCGTAGAGCTCGAACTCGTGCTGCGGGAGTCCGCGCACGAGCCGGTCGCACCAGAGCCTCGCCTCTCCCGTCGCATACGGATAACCACCTTCCGTGAGCAGTCCGATCCGCACGAGTGGCACCCCCGATCTCCCGTCCAGGCGGTCGCCGTCGGTCCGGCGACCCCGCCGCGGAAGAACTCAAGCGGATATGCCGAAGGCGCGACGGACGGTTGTCCGTCGCGCCACCGGAAGGGGTGAAGAGTCGTAACTTTCCCGTACGGTTCGCGTTCGAGCGCGCTACGCGGGGAGCGCCCGGTCAACTGCCGGGAAACACCCAGGGGTTGGGCTTGCACTGGATGCCGTCGATGTCGAGCGACTTGGTCTGCTGCTGCATGATCGGGGCGAGCGCGCCGGGCGTACGGCAGCTCACGTGGCCGTTTCCGAGCCGGTGGCCGACCTCGTGGTTGATGAGCATCTGACGGTAGGCGACCATCTGGTCCGGCCCGTAGGTGGCGGATCCCTGGGCCCAGCGGAACGCGTTGATCATCACGCGGTCGGTGGCGGCGGAGTCGCAGGACACGTTGTCGATGGTGGTGTCCAGCCCCGACTTGGCGCACCACTTGCCGGTGGTGCCGGGGCTGGCCAGGGTGATCACGAAGTCGGCCTCGCCGCCCGGTACCCGCTCGAAGGTCTTCGTGCCGCCGTGGCCCCAGCTGCGGTCGTCGTTGAGGGTGCGGTGCACGGCCTCGGCGAACAGTTGCGGGTCCAGGCCCAGGCCCTGCTCCACGTCGACCCGGTAACGCACGAGGCGGCCCTTGCCGGGGGCCTTGGCCACGCCCGGCACGGTGTCGAAGACGCCGGAGCCGGTGAGCTTCTCGTCGATCGGGAGCTGCTGGGCCATCTTCTGCTCGTACGTGAGCTCCTGCGCGGGCACGGGTGCCTGCGAGGGCGCCTGCACGGCGGCGTCGGGCGTCGGACGCCCGTCGGAACGCGAAGCCGCCTCGTCGGCCCGGCCGTCGTCGGGTGCGGTGAGCGCGCCGTGCCGGACGGTCTCGCCGTCGGAGAGCACCTGGCCCGCGACGACGACGGCGAGGACGGTGGTGACGGCCGCCGCGGCCATGCCGCCGTAGGTGCGCACCTTCGTGCCGCGGCCGGAGCCGGGCCGCTGCGGCTCCGCCAGGGGCGCGTCGGCCGGTTTGCGCGGCCCGGGCACGCGGCGGTGCGAACCGGTGGAGGTGACGGGGTCGCGGTCCGGGGCCGCGACCGGGGCCGGAGCGGCCGGGACGGAGGGGGGCTCGGCCGTCGCCGGCGGGGCCAGGGTGACCTGCGGGAAACCGACCGCGGGGGTACCGAAGGCCGGGGTGTCGCCGTCCAGCAGGGCGGTTGCGGCGGTCGCGGTCCGGGCGCGCGGGACGCCGCGCCAGTCGCCGTACACGGAGCCGGATCCGGTTCCCCACGCGCCGCCGGGCTCGTGCTGCTGGGGGTGGCCACCGGGGACGGGCCGCTCCTCGGGCACGTAACCCCGGTGGGTGACCGTGGTCTCGGGCCACGACCGGGTGCGTTCCTCGTAGACCGGCGGCCGCGCGTAGGGCTGCCCGTACGCCTGCTCCTGCGCGTGGCCGTGGGTCTGCCCGTACGGCGGCTCGTGGGACCGGGGGCCGGGGGCCGGGGCGGCGGTGGGCGCCGGAGCAGGCGGGGGGGCCTTGCGACTATGTCGTCCCACGGTCCTCAGCCTCTGCCGTCTTCGGTGTCCCGGAGCAGGTCCCGGAAGGCGGCCGCGACCACCTCGGGGTACTCCATCATCGCCACGTGCCCGGCCTCGGGCAGGCACAGCAGCCGCGAGCCCCGGAAGGCAGCGGCCGCCTTGTGCGCCATACGGTACGAGACCAGTTGGTCCCTGCCACCGTAGACCAGCAGGGTCGGCGCGAGTACCCGCTGCGCCTGCCTCCACAGTCCGTGCTGCCCGCCGAGGGTGTAGGCGTCGACGATGCCGCGGGAGGAGCGGGTCAGGGAGTCCCAGAAATACGGGAGCGCCATCCGCCGCTCCATCTCCTCGACCGCGTTGCGGAACCCCTGCGGTGTCACCCGGGAGGGGTCTCCGTAACAGAGCTCCGTCACCCCCTGGGTGCGCTGTTCGGCGGTCAGGCCCTGCGCGATCCGGCCCAGCAGCGCGGCCATCCCGGGTACGGCGAGCAGCGCGGTCGGCACGGCGGACCGCTGCACGCGCAGTTCGGGCAGTGCGGGCGAGACGAGCGTCAGGGTGCGCACGAGGTCGGGCCGGACGGCGGCGACGCGGGTGGAGACGGCGCCGCCCATGGAGTTGCCGAACAGGTGGACCGGGCCGCGTCCGGCGGCGTCGAGGTGCCGGATGACCGCGCGGGCGAACGCCGTGACGGAGTAGTCCCGGTCGGCGGGCGGCGGGGACCAGCCGAAGCCGGGCAGGTCGAGGGCTTCGCCGTCCACGGTGCCGGCCAGCCGCTCCATGAGGTCCGACCAGTTCTGCGAGGAACCGCCGAGTCCGTGGACGAACAGGGCGGGCGGCAGGTCCGTGCGGACGGGCGGGCGCACCCGGACGGCCAGCTCCAGCCCGGGCAGCGCGACGGTGCGCAGCTGCTCTCCCTCGGCCACCCGGACCGCTCCCGCCGGGGCGGAGGGCTCGGCGGTGGACCGTACACCCGGCAGCTCGGTCGAAGACATGCGGCAATGTTACGAGACGATCACGCCGGTCTCCTTGTGTTCGCGGTCACAGCCGCATGGCGATCCGTATAGCGGGGTATCCGCAAGCCTCCTAGGCTCGTACTGAACACAAGGAAGCGAGGGGAGCGGTATGACTGTCGACCCGGCGGAGCCGGACACCTTCCGGGAGCCGATTCCGGAAGTCATCGACCCCGAGGCGCCCGAGGCGGACCTTGCGGAGCAGCTGACGGAGGTGGAGCCGTCACAGGACGACGACCGCGTCACCGGGGTGGAGCGCGGCGAGGCCAATGACGGCGACGCCGTGGAGCAGGCCAGGGTGGTGCCCCTGGACGACGACGACTACCGCTGACCAGCGCCTCCGACCGGTCCGTACCGCGAGAAAACTCGGCTTGAACCCACCAGATCCGGTTACCGAAAAGTACGATGGCGGCGCGGCGCAGAGCGCACTGTGTTCTTAGAGAAAGTGGGAGGCGGCGTGACAGCCATCGAGCAGACCGAGGCAGCGCGTCCGCGGGGCACGCGACTGCCGCGCCGGGCCCGGCGCAACCAGCTGCTGGGCGCGGCGCAGGAGGTCTTCGTCGCGCAGGGTTACCACGCCGCGGCCATGGACGACATTGCGGAGCGGGCCGGGGTGAGCAAGCCGGTGCTGTACCAGCACTTCCCCGGCAAGCTCGACCTCTATCTGGCACTGCTGGACCAGCACTGCGAGGCCCTGCTGCTCGCCGTGCGCACGGCGCTCGCGTCGACGACCGACAACAAGCTGCGCGTGGCCGCGACGATGGACGCGTACTTCGCGTACGTGGAGGACGAGGGCGGCGCCTTCCGGCTGGTCTTCGAGTCCGACCTGACGAACGAGCCGGCCGTGCGCGAGCGCGTCGACCGGGTCTCGCTCCAGTGCGCCGAGGCCATCTCCGACGTCATCGCCGAGGACACCGGCCTGTCCAAGGACGAGTCGATGCTGCTGGCCGTGGGCCTGGGCGGGGTCTCACAGGTGGTGGCCCGCTACTGGCTGTCCAGCGAGAGCCCGGTCGCCCGGGACACGGCGGTGGGCCTGCTGACCTCGCTGGCCTGGCGCGGTATCGCGGGCTTCCCGTTGCACGGCAGCGAGCAGGCCGCCGAAGGCTGATCCGCCGGTCGGCCGCGTGCGCTGTTCGCTGCGAGCGTGTCCGCTGCGAGCGGTTCCCGTCCCCTCTCCGGGCTAATGTGGACCGCGTACGGCGCGGCTGATCGCGCGAACCGGACCGTCGGAGGGACAAAGCCGTGGAGGTCAAGATCGGCGTGCAGCACGCACCCCGGGAGATCGTGCTGGAGAGCGACCTGAGCGCCGAGGAGCTGGAGAACATCGTCGCCGCCGCGCTGTCCGGTACGGCGCCGCTGCTCAGCCTCACCGACACCAAGGGCCGCAAGGTCCTGGTGCCGTCGGACCGCCTGTCGTACGTCGACCTGGGCGAGCCGAGCACGCGCAAGGTCGGTTTCGGAGCGCTCTGACGCGGTGGCACCTGACGTGCCGAGAACTGTCCGAAACGGCCCGGTGGTTGATCCCACCGGGCCGTTTCCGTGTCTTCCGCTTCGGGTAGGACGGCAGTGACGGCGTTTGCCCTGATGTGTGGGAGGGATTTCATGCTGCTGATGGAAGTGCTCGGCTCCGCCCTGCTGGGCCTCGCCCTGTCCGCGACGGCCGCGCGCATGCTCGCCCGCAGACTGCCCGCCCTGCGCGTGGTGCTGGTCAGCGGGGTGCTGGGGGCGCTGTTCGGGGCGTATCTGACGCACTTCGCACTCGGCCCGGGGCACAACACGCTGACCGCCACCTTCGTCGGGGCCGTCCTGGTGTCCGCGGTGGTGCTGTCCCTGCTGCTCCGACCGGCCGCCGGGCCCCGCAGGCCCGCGCACGGGACTCCGTTTTCGCTCCCGACCCGGGGCTGACCCCTGATCGCGACCGTGATCGCGACCCTGACGTCTGACACCTGACACCTGACACCTGACCGCAGATGGCTGACAGCTGACAGCTGACAACCGACATCTGGTCCCTGGCGCACGCCGGCCCCGGCACGGACGGTTCCGTGCCGGGGCCGGCGTACGTCGGGCGTCAGCTGCTACGCGGCGAGGCCGAGGGCCGCCATCCGCTTGGTGTGCGCCTTGGTGATCCGGGTGAACATCTCCCCGACGGCCGCGAGGTCGAAGCCGGCGGCCATCCCGTCGACTCCGCCGACCAGCATGGTGGAGAGCGCGTCGCGCTCGGCGACCACGCGCTGGGCCTGCGAGAGGGCCTCGCCCATCAGCCGGCGGGCCCACAGCGCGAGGCGGCCGCCGCAGCGCGGGTCCGCCTCGATGGCCGCGCGGACCTTCTCGACGGCGAAGTTGCCGTGGCCGGTGTCGTCGAGCACACCGAGCACGAGGGCCCGGGTGTCGGTGTCGAGGTGCGTGGCGACCTCGCGGTAGAAGTCGCTGGCGATCGAGTCGCCGACGTAGGCCTTGACCAGGCCCTCCAGCCAGTCGGACGGCGCGGTCTGGCGGTGGAAGTCGTCCACGCCCTTGGCGAAGGGCTCCATGGCGGCCGTGGGCTCGACGTCGATCGCCGCGAGCCGGTCGCGCAGCCGCTCGAAGTGGTGGAACTCGGCGGAGGCCATGGCGGCGAGCTCGGCCTTGTCGTCGAGGGTGGGCGCGAGCTTCGCGTCCTCCGCGAGGCGCTCGAAGGCCGCGAGCTCTCCGTACGCGAGGGCGCCGAGCAGGTCCACGACGGCGGCCCGGTACTGCGGCGAGGCAGAGGCGGCCGCCCAGTCCTGGGCGGCGATGCCCACGGCTCCGGCGGGGGTGCCGTCGTCGGCGGGCGTGGCGTTTTCTACGGTCGACATGCTCCGCACAATAGCCCGCCGCATGCGGCCCCAAGTCACCGCGGCTGGTCACCGCCGGTCTGCCCAAACGTGCCGCGGTGATGAATTCGCCCGACACAGCTGCGCGATTCCGGGGTACAGTGGTAATGCGCCTGCCGGATACTCGGCGGGCCATCCGAATGAGGATGCCCGGTCGGTGGCCCGATCGGCTCCAAACCGACCGCCCTCAAAGGTGTGGTGTGTACGCACATGCGTGCCTCCCCGCACGAGGGGCCCCCTCAGCGGCACGAGCGCTTGAGCGACGGCAGTGGTCCCGCGCAGCTTCGTACGTAGAAGTACGGCACAGCCAGGCACGGTACGACCCCCTTCGCCGCCTCGGGCCGCGTCTCACAGAAGAGGCAGCACCCTGACTACGTTCCGAGACCTCGGGATCCTCCCCGAGACCGCCGAAGCCCTCGAGGCCGTCGGCATCGTGTCCCCCTTCCCGATCCAGGAGATGACCCTCCCCGTCGCCCTCTCCGGCACGGACGTCATCGGCCAGGCCAAGACCGGAACCGGCAAGACGCTCGGTTTCGGCCTTCCCCTGCTGGAGCGGGTCACCGTCCCCGCGGACGTCGAGGCGGGCCGGGCCAAGCCCGAGCAGCTGACCGACGCCCCGCAGGCCCTCGTGGTGGTTCCGACCCGCGAGCTGTGCACCCAGGTCACCAACGACCTCCTGACCGCGGGCAAGGTCCGCAACGTCCGCGTCCTCGCCATATACGGCGGTCGCGCGTACGAGCCCCAGGTCGAGGCGCTCAAGAAGGGCGTCGACATCATCGTCGGCACCCCGGGCCGCCTGCTCGACCTGGCGGGCCAGAAGAAGCTCGACCTGTCGCACGTGCGCGCGCTGGTCCTCGACGAGGCCGACGAAATGCTCGACCTGGGCTTCCTGCCCGACGTCGAGAAGATCATGAACTACCTGCCGCCGAAGCGCCAGACCATGCTGTTCTCGGCGACCATGCCGGGCGCGGTCATCGGTCTGGCCCGCCGGTACATGTCGCAGCCCACGCACATCCGCGCCGTCTCCGAGGACGGCGAGGGCGCCACGGTCGCCAACATCGCGCAGCACGTCTTCCGTGCGCACAACATGGACAAGCCGGAGCTGGTCTCCCGCATCCTCCAGGCGGAGGGCCGCGGCCTGGCCATGATCTTCTGCCGTACCAAGCGCACGGCCGCCGACATCGCCGAGCAGCTGGAGAAGCGCGGCTTCGCCTCGGGCGCCGTCCACGGCGACCTGGGCCAGGGCGCGCGCGAGCAGGCCCTGCGCGCGTTCCGCAACGGCAAGGTCGACGTGCTGGTGTGCACCGACGTCGCCGCCCGCGGTATCGACGTCGAGGGTGTGACCCACGTCATCAACTACCAGACGCCGGAGGACGAGAAGACCTTCCTGCACCGTGTGGGCCGCACCGGTCGCGCGGGCAACAAGGGCATCGCCGTCACCCTCGTCGACTGGGACGACATCCCGCGCTGGCAGCTGATCAACAAGGCGCTGGGGCTGGACTTCCACGACCCGGTGGAGACGTACTCCACGTCCCCGCACCTGTACGAGCAGCTGGACATCCCGGCCGGCACCAAGGGCATCCTGCCGCGGGCCGAGCGCACGCGGGCCGGCCTGAAGGCCGAGGACCTCGAGGACCTGGGCGAGACCGGCGGCCGCGGTGGCCGTGGCGGCCGCGACCGTGGTCCGGCTGCCGCCGCCGTCGTGACGGAGGAGCGCCCCGCGCGCACCCGTACGCCGCGTCAGCGCCGCCGTACGCGCGGTGGTGCCGAGCTGGGCTCCGAGGCCGCGGCCGCTCCCGCCGTGGACGGGGCCGCGCAGGCTCCGGCCGCCGAGGAGCCGCGCAGGCCGCGCCGCCGCCGCACCCGTGTGGGCGCGGTGCCGGCCCAGGCCGTCGAGGCCGTGCCGGTCGTCGAGGCCGCCGCTGCGGTCGCGGTGGCCGAGGAGGCTCCGGCCAAGCCGAAGCGCACCCGCACCCGCAAGGCCGTCGCCGCGGTCGCCGACGCGGCCGTGGTCGAGGCCCCGGCCGAGGAAGCCCCGGCCAAGCCGAAGCGCACCCGCACCCGCAAGGTCGTCGAGGCGGCTCCCGAGCCGGACTTCCAGATGGCCCCGCCGGTGGAGCCCGTCAAGGCCCGCGCCACCCGCACCCGGACCCGCAAGGTCGTCGAGGCGGCCCCCGAGCCGGACTTCCAGATGGCCCCGCCCGTGGAGCCCGTCAAGGCCCGCGCCACCCGCACCCGGACCCGCAAGGTCGCCGAGGCCGCCCCGCAGGCTCCGGCCGCCGCCGCGGCGGCCGAGGAGGCCCCGGCCAAGCCGAAGCGCACCCGCACCCGCAAGGCCGCGGCCGCTCCGGAGGCGTAAGCACCCGCCCGATGGCCCGGCTCCCCGTCCAGGGGGGCCGGGCCATCGGCGTATCGCCCTCCCGCGGAACCACGGTGGCGACCGGCCAGTAACGTGAGCCGTATGAGCAAGCCGCCGCGCCTGACCCTGCCCCCGCGCGCCCGCGCGTACCTCCTCGACACCGCCCGTGGCGCGTTCGCCGTCCACGAGGCCGGGGCGCCCGTCCGCGGGACCGCCCTGCTGGTCCCCGGGTTCACGGGCAGCAAGGAGGACTTCATCGGCCTCCTGGAGCCGCTGGCCGACGCCGGGTACCGCGCCGTGGCCGTGGACGGGCGCGGCCAGTACGAGAGCCCGGGGCCGCGCGAGGAGGGCGCGTACGCGCTGGAGGAGCTGGCGGGGGACGTCCTCGCCCAGGCCGCCGCGCTGGGTGCGGGCCCGGTGCACCTGGTCGGGCACTCCTTCGGCGGGCTGGTCTCGCGCGCCGCCGTGCTCCGCGACGCCTCCGCCTTCGCCTCGCTCACGCTGATGAGCAGCGGGCCCGCCGCGATCTGCGAGGAGCAGCAGGCGCGTACGAAGCTGCTGGTGGCGGCCCTGGAGGCGTTGCGCGAGGACATGCCTGCGGTGTGGGAGGCCATGCGCGGCCAGGATCCCGAGGACGCCGTCCCCGACTCGCCCGAGCTGGCGGAGTTCCTGCGCGAGCGGTGGCTGGCCACCGTCCCCGAGCAGCTGATCGCGTCGGGCCGGGTGCTGATCAGCGAGCCGGACCGGATCGCGGAGCTGGCGGCCGTCCCGCTGCCCAAGCTGGTGCTGTCCGGAAGCGTGGACTACGCCTGGCCGGTGCCGCTGATGGACGACATGGCGGAGCGCCTGAGTGCTTCCCGTGTGATTGTCGAGGGCGCCGAGCACTCCCCGAATGCGGAATATCCGCTGGTCACAGCGGGTGCACTGGCGGCGTTCTGGGATTCCTGCACCGGTTCACCCGAGCCCAGTCGTTAGCCAGTGAAAAAATTTCCTTAGCGTAGGGAATGTTTGCCCTCTACACTTCGTTATCACCTGTGCAAGGAGAACACTGACGAAGGGAGAAGCCCCATGCGCTTCGAGATTCTGCGCCTGGACGACGTCGACGGAACCGCCGTGGACAGCACCGTCGTGGACGCGGCCTCCGTCAACCGGATCGTGCAGCAGGCAGCGGCCATAGGCCAGCGCATCCTAATCCGACCGGCTGCGACGGCGTCCTGCTGACGCCCTGACACACCGCACGGACGTAGACGCCCCCACACCGGAACCGGTGCGGGGGCGTTCGCACGTCCGCGGCGGGCGGGCACGCCGGGGGCGTCGCGCGCGTCAGGCGCCGCGGACGACCTGGAGCACTCCGTTGATGATCTGCTGGACGGCGATCGCGGAGAGCATCATTCCGGCGAGCCGCGTCACCAGGACCACTCCCCCGTCCCGGATGACCCGGATGATCACCAGCGAGTAGCGCATCGTCAGCCACAGCACGACGTGCATCGCGATGATCGCGCACCAGACCGAGACCTGGCCGCCGAACCCGTCGGCCTTCTGCACGGCCAGGATCACGGACACGATCGCACCGGGACCGGCCAGCAGCGGCATGCCCAGCGGGACGAGGGCGACGTTGACGTCCTTGGTCTGCTTGGGCTCGTCGGTCTTGCCGGTGAGCAGGTCGAGCGCGATGAGCAGGAGCAGCAGACCACCGGCGATCATCAGCGCCGGGACGGAGACGTGCAGGTAGTCCAGGATCTGCTGGCCGCAGATCCCGAAGACCGCGATGACGCCGAAGGCCACGCAGACCGCCTGCCAGGCCATCTTGCGCTGCACTTTGACGGGACGCCCGGAGGTCAGGGCGAGGAAGATCGGCGTGATCCCCGGGGGGTCCATAATCACAAAAAGCGTGAGAAAAAGGGATCCGAAGACGGCGAAATCGAACACAGTGATGCCTTGCAGTGAGGGGTGTCGCGAAAAGGACGCGCAGAAAAGGGAGCGGGAAAGGGGTGGGACGGGTGGAGCCGAGCTGGGCTCGCTACCCCTCGCGTCCGCCGGCGCCCGGCACCGGGAAGGCCCCGGTCGCACGGCGCGTGATCTCGCCGTAGATCTCGGGATCGGTCGTGTATTCCCCGAGCCGGCAGGTCTTGCGGCTGCCGTGGTAGTCGCTGGAGCCGGTGGTCAGCAGGCCGAGCTCCGCCGCCAGGCCGCGCAGCCGCGCACGGGTGGCGGTGTCGTGGTCCATGTGGTCCACCTCGATGCCGTCCAGGCCCGCCGCCGCCAGCTCCGCTATCGCGGCCTCGGGCACGCACTGGCCGCGCTTGACGGCTGCGGGGTGGGCGAAGACGGTGACCCCGCCGGCCGCCTTGACCAGGCGGATGGCGTCGAAGGGATCGAGCTCGTGCTTCTCGGCGTACGCGCGCCCGCCGTCGGCCAGCCAGTCGGGGGTGAAGGCGTCCGAGACGGTGGGTACGACGCCCAGCTCGACCAGCGCGGTCGCGATGTGCGGCCGCCCCACGGAGCCGTCACCGGCGATCCGGGCCACCTGCTCCCAGGTGACGTCGACGCCGAGCGCCTGGAGCTTGCCGACCATGGCCTGGGCGCGGGGAGCGCGGTCGTCCCGTACGAGCTCCCGCTCACGGGCCAGCTCGGGCTCCAGGGGGTCGAAGAGGTAGGCGAGCATGTGCAGCCCGACCCCGTCGAGCCGGCAGGACAGCTCCGCCCCGGTCACCAGGGTCAGCCCGGCGGGCAGCGCGGCGAGGGCCTCGGCATATCCGCCCACCGTGTCGTGGTCGGTCAGCGCGACCACGTCCAGCCCCGCCCCGGCGGCACCCCGCACCAGCTCGGCGGGGGTGTCCGTACCGTCGGACGCCGTGGAGTGGGTGTGCAGGTCGATGCGCACAGCCGGGCTCCAGGGTGGTGGTACGGACGGGGGACGGAAGCTCCAGGATAACCGGGCCGCAGGTCCCCCCGAGCAGTGGACCCGCGGGCTCTAGCCGGGCCCGAGGATGCGCGGGCTCAGTGCACCGCACGGCAGGAGCTCGATCTCGGCTCCCGCGTCGCGCAGGTCGGTGAGGACGAGCTCGTCGTACATGAGGAGGCCCGACTGCTCCGGCCACACGATCGCCCAGAGCCACAGGCCCCGCGCCTCCCCCGCGAAGACGGCCCGGTCGTCGGGGACTCCGCCCAGGTGCCACAGGGGTGTGGGGCGGCCTGCCGCGACCACCTTGGCGTGCGGCGGCGCCGACACGTCGATGTGCGGGCCCGGGTCCGGGCCGTCGATGCCCGCGAACCGCGCGCCGAGCCCCACGCCCAGTTCCTCGGCGACCAGCAGCAGCTCACCCATGCCGCCCAGCGGGCCGGGACCCGAGCAGGCCACGGCCGTCGCCCGTCCCCCGCTGCGGTCGTCTCCGGCGGAGGCGACCCCGGTGAACAGCCAGCCCACCGGCAGCGGCCACGGCATCCACACCGGCACCTGCGTGCGGTGCGCGACCACGCTCAGGCCTTCGACGCTGGGCGGGATCACCGGTTGCAGAGGGTAGACGGCGCCGTGCACCGTGCACTGCCAGGAGTCGGAGAAGAGACCGGGCGCTCTGACCCGGCCACCGCACTTCGGGCAACTTGGTTCGCCCCTCATAAGAAGCCACGCTCCTCCCCGCCCGGCGCGCCGTCAAGACGCGATCACCCGTCCGGGCTCAGTCCAGTGCGACTGCGGTACGCAGAGGATCCCGCAGATCCGTGCCGCGCGCGAGCCAGCGTTCCTGGAGCGCGGCCGCACCGTGCACCCGTTTCCACGCGGCCTCGTTCGCCGTCATGGGCAGGAGGGGGAGGAACCGCACCGGGTCCATGGGCTCGTCCAGCTCGAGGTCTTCCACCAGGCCCCCGGGCTCGCCAACGAGGACGGAGCTGAACGGCGCGCCCTCCCAGAGCGGTTCGCCGACCTCCAGTGAGGCCCCGGGGGCGACGATCAGTCCCTCGACCTGCGGGGAGGCGGCCAGAACCGCCAGCGGCCTGAGCAGTTTGTCGGTGGGGGCCAGTCCGCCCCGCACCGTCAGCACCAGCTCGGCGCGCGGCCCGCGGACGGGGTCGGCGACGACGGCGGTCGGATCGGTCATGGGGTGCGCGGACATCCCGAGGGTCGCGTACCGCACGAGGTCGCCCTCGGCGAAGCGCAGTACCTCGATGCGGTCGGTGCCCAGGAAGGTGACGGCGGCGCGTGCGTCGGGTACGCCGAACGCGGTGCACAGCCGAGCCTCCACGAGGGCCAGAATTTCTGCCATGGAGCGAGCATAGAACTCGTATCCGCCGGGTAAAGGAAGCATCTTGACCATCCGTCGGCTGATAGTGTTGACAGCTGGTCGGGGCCGCGCTGAAGAAGCGCTGATGGCATGTCGTGTGCAGCGGCAACCCCCGGCGACAGGACGTCCCCCACGGGGGACCGGCCGGAGGAGGTGGGGCTGCGATGGATCGAAGTCGATCGTGCAGTACCAATCGCTCTTCCGCTTCTGTGACGGGCGCCTCCAGCCCCCTTTGATCTCCTGATCAGTAGAAGAGCGACGGCAGAACGTTGTCCTCCCGTCCTGTTCCCTCCCCCTGCCCGGGCATGCCCGCCCGCACCGGCGGAGGGTCTCCCACCCGTACGGTCCGCAGCCGTGCGCGCGAAGGAGCCTGCCATGTCGATGCTGCCCTACCTGCGTGCGGCCGTCCGCCCGTCGCTGCGCAAGTCCACCCCGGCCCAGTCGGGATACGACACCACCCGCGACCCGTCGGCGAGCAGCGCCGTGGTCGACTGCGCCGTGTACCGCGACGGCCGGCGCGTGCTGGGGCCCGCGTGTCTGACGCCCCGTGAGGCGATCCGCCGCGTCCGCGAGGACGGCGGTTTCGCCTGGATCGGCCTGCACGAGCCGACCGCGGCGGAGTTCGCGGGGATCGCCGCCACCTTCGGCCTGCACCCGCTAGCGGTGGAGGACGCCGTGCACGCGCACCAGCGGCCGAAGCTGGAGCGCTACGACGACACCCTCTTCACCGTCTTCAAGACGATCCACTACGTCGAGCACGCCGAACTGACCGCCACCAGCGAGGTGGTGGAGACCGGCGAGGTGATGTGCTTCACCGGCCCCGATTTCGTCATCACCGTCCGGCACGGCGGGCAGGGGTCCCTCAAGGGGCTGCGCCACCGCCTCCAGGACGACCCCGACCTCCTCTCCAAGGGCCCCTCCTCGGTCCTGCACTCCATCGCCGACCACGTCGTCGACGGGTACATCGCGGTCGCGGCGGCCGTCCAGGACGACATCGACGAAGTGGAGAGCGAGGTCTTCGCCGCCCCCGCCAAGGGCACCGCGCGCGGCGGCGACGCGGGCCGCATCTACCAGCTCAAGCGCGAGGTGATGGAGTTCAAGCGGGCCGTCTCCCCGCTGCTGCGCCCGATGGAGCTGCTCAGCGAGCGGCCGATGCGGCTCGTGGACCCGGACATCCAGAAGTACTTCCGGGACGTCGCCGACCACCTGGCGCGGGTGCACGAGCAGGTGGTGGGCTTCGACGAGCTGCTGAACTCGATCCTCCAGGCCAATCTCGCGCAGGCCACGGTCGCCCAGAACGAGGACATGCGCAAGATCACCTCCTGGGCGGCGATCATCGCGGTCCCCACGATGATCTGCGGGGTGTACGGGATGAACTTCGAGCACATGCCCGAGCTCCAGTGGAAGTACGGCTATCCGATGGTGATGGCCTCGATCGTCGGCATCTGCTTCACCATCCACCGGACGCTGCGCCGCCACGGCTGGCTCTGAGCCCCGAACGGGCCTCCCCTACTCTGGTGCGCATGACTCTCAGCGCGCTCGACCTGGCCCTCGTCGAGGAGGCCACCAAGAAGTCCGGCCTGATCTGGGTCCGCGGGACCGGGGCGGACCGCGCCCTGTGGCACGCCTGGGTGGACGGCGCGGCACACGTTCTGGGCGACGGGCCCGGCGAGCAGCCGTTCCCGGGGCTCGCCGACGGCGGGGGCGCCGAGGTGACCGTGCGGAGCAAGGACAAAGGCGGCCGGCTGGTGGCCTGGACCGCGACGGTACGGGAGCTCGTGCCGCACGGCGAGGAGTGGACGGCCGCGGTGGCCGAGCTCAAGGGCAAGCGGCTGAACGCGCCCGACTCGGAGGAGATGACCGAGCGCTGGGCGAGGGAGTGCCGCCTGCTGCGGCTGGAGCCGGAGTCGGTCCGCACGGAGCTGCCGGCCGGCTCGCTGGCCGCGGCCCCGCTGGCCTCGCCCGCGATCACCCGCAGGCCGATTCCGGCGCACCTGCCGAAGCTCCTGCTGAAGCGGAAGAAGTCCGCCCGCCCCTAGGTCGTACCGTCTCGTTCACCACGTGCCGGTCAAGCCCGCGCCGCCCGCGGTCCGTGGAGGCCCGCGGGGGCTACGGGCCGGCCGGGTTCGAGCCCTGGCCGGATCCCTTGGTCTCGCCTTCCTTCGTCGTGGGCAGCTGGGAGCCGTAGTCGACGGTCTGGTCCTGCGCGGGCGGATCCAGCGGGAAGGCCTTGCCCCACTCGGCGAGTTCCACCCGGCCGGCGCCGCCCGCGCGCTCCATGAGCAGGGGGTAAGGGGTCCCCTCGAGGGAGACCGAGAGCTTGCCGCCCTTGCCGGCGTCCGCCGTGACCTGGACCGCGCGGGTGTGTCCGACCTTCGTGTACGAGCCCTTGGCGAGCCGGCCCTCGAGGCCCAGCAGCCCGTCCAGCAGGACGTCCATGTCGGTGAAGCCGCGGAACTGCTTGTAGGAGGGGTCCCCCTCCGGCACCTTCACGTACTTGTCGCCGAGCTTCCCGGCCGAGTCGGACTGGCCCCAGAACGCCGCGCTCGCCTTCAGGTACAGCTGCTCCCCCACCCGCAGCAGCTGGAAGGTGTCGTCCTGGGACTTCACCTCGCCGGAGCCGCCGTCCGACTTCAGCCGCATGTCGAGGGTGAAGGACTTGCCGCCGCTCACCAGCGTGCCGGACAGGTGCACCGAGTCGGCCTCGGTGGCCGCCGCCTTCGCCTTCGCCTCGATCTTGTCGGCGGAGAGCTTGCCGATCCCGTTCGTGCCCTCGTCGGGATCGTCCCCGCAGCCCGTACCGGTGACGGCGAGGCCCGCGCACAACGCACCGATGAAGGCGGCCCGGCGCAGCCGCGCGGCAGGGAAGTAGGCGGTCACGTGCGAGTGCCTCTCGTCGGTCGTCTGCGAGCAGCAGGCAGCGTACCCGGCCGGGGGCCGGCGGCCGCCAACCCCCCGGAGGGACCCCGTGCGGACGGCCCCACCAGGACGGTTGCGCGGCGCACGGGCTAGCCTGAGGGGCGGCAGGACTGTTGATGGACGCTCTAGGAGGCGCTCGGATGGCTGCAGGCGCCCCGCGGATCTTCGTCTCGCATCTGTCGGGTGTGCCCGTCTTCGACCCCAACGGCGACCAGGTGGGCCGCGTGCGCGACCTCGTCGCGATGCTGCGCGTCGGCGGCCGGCCGCCCCGGCTGCTGGGCCTGGTGGTCGAGGTGGTCAGCCGGCGGCGGATCTTCCTGCCCATGACCCGGGTCACGGGCGTGGAGTCCGGGCAGGTCATCACCACCGGCGTGGTCAACATGCGGCGCTTCGAGCAGCGCCCCACCGAGCGGCTGATCCTCGGCGAGCTGCTCGACCGGCGGGTACGGCTGACCGCGTCCGGTGAGGAGGCCACCGTCCTGGACGTGGCCATCCAGCAGCTGCCGGCCCGCCGGGACTGGGAGATCGACAAGATCTTCGTACGGAAGGGCAAGGGCGGTGCGCTGCGCCGGCGCGGGGAGACCCTGACGGTGGAGTGGTCGGCGGTGACCGGCTTCTCGCTGGAGGAGGAGGGCCAGGGCGCCGAGAACCTGGTCGCGACCTTCGAGCAGATGCGCCCGGCCGACGTGGCGAACGTGCTGCACCACCTGTCACCGAAGCGGCGCGCCGAGGTGGCGAGCGCCCTCGACGACGACCGGCTGGCGGACGTCATGGAGGAGCTGCCCGAGGACGAGCAGGTGGAGATCCTCGGCAAGCTGAAGGAGGAGCGCGCCGCCGACGTCCTGGAGGCCATGGACCCGGACGACGCGGCCGACCTGCTCTCCGAGCTGCCGGAGGACGACAAGGAGCGGCTGCTGACGCTGATGCAGCCGGACGACGCGGCCGACGTACGGCGCCTGATGTCCTACGAGGAGCGCACGGCGGGCGGTCTGATGACCACCGAGCCGATCGTGCTGCGGCCGGACGCGACGGTCGCGGACGCGCTGGCCCGCGTGCGGCAGGCGGACCTGTCGCCGGCGCTGGCGGCCCAGGTGTACGTGTGCCGGCCGCCGGACGAGACGCCGACGGGCAAGTACCTCGGCACGGTGCACTTCCAGCGGCTGCTGCGGGACCCGCCGTTCACCCTCGTCAGCTCGATCGTGGACACCGGGCTGGCGCCGCTGCGGCCGGACGCCTCGCTGCCGGTGGTGACCAGCTACCTGGCCGCGTACAACATGGTGGCCGTGCCGGTGGTCGACGAGAGCGGTTCGCTGCTGGGCGCGGTCACGGTGGACGACGTACTGGACCACCTGCTGCCGGAGGACTGGCGCGAGACGGACTTCCACTCCGAGGAGGCCGTCCATGGCCACTGACCGGGGGCGCGGCGACCAGTCGCGCGAGCGGCGGCGGGAGCAGATCCGCGAGCGCCGCGAGCAGGCGAGGCTGCAGGCGCGCGAGCAGGGGCTGGCGGACGCCGCCGAGCGGGTGGAGCGTTCGTCCTTCGAGCGCGGCGAGCGGGTGAAGGCCGGTCAGTTCGGTCCGTCGACCGGTTCGAGCGCGCTGACGCGTTCACGGGTCCGGCTGGACCTGCCGCGCCCGGCGCGCCGCAAGCTGCTGCCCGAGTACGACCCGGAGGCGTTCGGGCGCCTGTCGGAGCGGGTGGCGCGGTTCCTGGGCACGGGCCGGTTCATCGTGTGGATGACGGTCGTCATCATCGTCTGGGTGCTGTGGAACATCTTCGCTCCGGACGACCTGCGGTTCGACCAGTACCCGTTCATCTTCCTGACGCTGATGCTGTCGCTGCAGGCCTCGTACGCCGCTCCGCTGATCCTGCTGGCCCAGAACCGGCAGGACGACCGCGACCGGGTCAACCTGGAGCAGGACCGCAAGCAGAACGAGCGGTCCATCGCCGACACCGAGTACCTGACGCGGGAGATCGCGGCGCTGCGGATGGGCCTGGGCGAGGTCGCGACGCGCGACTGGATCAGGTCCGAGTTCCAGGACCTGATCAAGGAGATGGACGAGCGGCGGCTATTCCCGCCGGAACGTGACGAAGGCGACCGCTGACGGGCTTTCCCGAGCCGTGCTACCGAGCCGTACCATCGGGGCATGGCTACCGACACAAGCTCCGCCGACGCCGCCGCCGTGCCCGAGCAGGACGCGATCCTGGACGCGCTGGCGACGGTGAACGACCCCGAGATCCACCGGCCGATCACCGAACTCGGCATGGTGAAATCGGTGGAGATCGGTGACGGGGGCGCGGTCGCCGTCACCGTCTACCTCACCGTGTCGGGCTGCCCCATGCGCGAGACCATCACCAAGAACGTCACCGAGGCCGTCGAGCGCGTCGCGGGCGTCACCTCGGTCGCCGTCTCCCTGGACGTGATGAGCGACGAGCAGCGCAAGGAGCTGGCCGCCACGCTGCGCGGCGGGACCGCCGAGCGCGAGGTGCCCTTCGCGAAGCCGGGCTCGCTGACCCGTGTGTACGCGGTCGCGTCCGGCAAGGGCGGTGTCGGCAAGTCGTCCGTCACGGTGAACCTGGCCGCGGCGATGGCCGCGGACGGCCTGAAGGTCGGCGTGGTCGACGCCGACATCTACGGCCACAGCGTGCCGCGCATGCTGGGTGTCGACGGCCGCCCCACCCAGGTCGAGAACATGATCATGCCGCCGTCGGCGAACGGCGTGAAGGTCATCTCCATCGGCATGTTCACCCCGGGCAACGCGCCGGTGGTGTGGCGCGGCCCGATGCTGCACCGGGCCCTCCAGCAGTTCCTTGCGGACGTGTTCTGGGGCGACCTGGACGTGCTGCTGCTGGACCTGCCGCCGGGCACCGGTGACATCGCGATCTCGGTGGCCCAGCTGGTGCCGAACGCGGAGATCCTGGTCGTCACCACGCCGCAGCAGGCCGCCGCCGAGGTGGCGGAGCGGGCCGGCTCGATCGCCGTGCAGACCCACCAGAAGATCGTCGGCGTCGTCGAGAACATGTCGGGCCTGCCGTGCCCGCACTGCGACGAGATGGTGGACGTCTTCGGCTCGGGCGGTGGCCAGAAGGTCGCCGACGGCCTCACCAAGACGGTCGGCGCGACCGTTCCGGTGCTCGGCTCCATCCCGATCGACGTCCGCCTGCGCGAGGGCGGCGACGAGGGCAAGCCCGTCGTCCTGTCCGACCCGGACTCCCCGGCCGGCGCGGCCCTGCGCGCGATCGCCGGCAAGCTGGGCGGCCGCGCCCGCGGTCTGTCGGGCATGTCCCTGGGCATCACCCCGCGCAACAAGTTCTGACGGGCGGCCCGCACGGGCCGCTCGGCGCGAAGGGCACCGCCGGCCGGCGGTGCCCTTCCGCGTTGCCGCTACTCGTACGTACCGAGGTCCGCGATGGCGGAGAACCCGAGCCCGTACGCGCTCATCCCGCGCCCGTAGGCGCCCAGGTGAACGCCGCTGCCGGTGGATCCGGCCAGCACCCACCCGAACTCCGACTCGCGGTAGTGGAAGGTGGTCGGCTCCCCGTCCACCGGAAGCGACAGCGTCGACCAGTCCTCGCCCCCGAGGTCGTCCGCGAGCTCCCAGGCGGCTTCGGTCTGCTGGTCGAGCCAGTCGCTGCGCAGCGAGTGGTCCATCTGCCCGGGCCAGCTGTAGGCCAGCAGCCCCGAGCCGGCCAGCCAGGCGGCGGAGGAGACCGAGGTGGCCTCCAGGGTTCCGGTGCCGTCTCCGCTGCGCCGTACGGGGTTGCTGGCGACGGTGACGACCACCGCGAAGCGCTCCTTCTCACCGGTGGCGATCTCACCGCGGGCGGACGGCTCGTCGCCGTGGCCGGTGGATCCGTGCTCGACGGTACCGTCGGCGGCCGTGCCCACCTGCATGAGCCAGCGGGGGCCGGTGAAGGCCTCGTCCAGCCCGTACCAGGGGAAATCGGCCGCCAGAAAGCCCTCGACCGTCCGCCGGGCGGCCGGGACCGGCACGGCGGCCTCCGGCGGCTGCGTCGTCTGCGGTTCCTCAGCGGGTGCGGCGGCGGTCTGCGCGCCGACCCTGCTACTGCTCGTCGTCTCCATCTGAGCGGCCTCTCGTTCCGTGGGGCCCGGAACGGCCAGCCCCCCTCGGGCGTCCTGGGTCCGGACAGATGGAGGATAGCCATCCGACCGCGGATCGCCGGGCAGGCTGCGCTCAGGTGGCGTCGGCGTCGAAACGGGCGCGCTGCTCCGCGGCGGGGGCCGCGGGCTTCTTCAGCAGGTCCGCACCGGCGCCGGCGGGCGCGGCGGAGGGGCCGGCCGGGGCAGCCGCGGAATCGGTCTCCTTGCTGTTCACGGCGTCGGTGACGTCGTTCAGCTCCTTGCGGAGGTCGAAGCTGCTGCGGATCTCCTTGAGGTCCTCGTTCTCGGTCAGCTGCTTGCGGATGAAGGTCTTCGGGTTCAGGTCCTCGAACTCGAAATCCTTGAACTCCGGGCCGAGTTCGGACCGGATGTCCTGCTTGGCACTGTCGGAGAAGGCGCGGATCTTGCGGATGACGCCGCTGACGTCCTGGATGACCTTGGGCAGCTTGTCCGGGCCGAAGACGAGGATGGCGAGCACCACGATCGTGACAAGTTCGAGTGCGCCTATGTCGTTGAACACCTTGCCGCTCCTCGGCTCTCCATCACTTCGGGCCTGGACACACGGTACCCGGCGTTCTCACCGGGCCCATACCTGCATACCGGCTCAATACCGGTTTCCCGCGTACGTCACCTGCCGGTCATGATCCGTTCGCCGAGCCGAGGACCAGTTCGAGGGTGCGCTCCCGGCCGTCGCGGATCACCGTGAGGGTCAGCGGATCGCCCGGCCGATGCGCGCGGATCTTGATGATCAGCTCGTCGCCGCCGCGCACCCGCTGGCCGTCCACCTTGGTGATCACGTCCCCGGCCTTGATCCCGGCGCGGGCGGCCGGCCCGTCGGCGACCACCGCGGGCTTGCCGTCCCCGCCCTTGTCCCCGACCCGGGCCCCGTCGCCCGCGTACTCCATGTCGAGGGTGACGCCGATGACCGGGTGGGTGGCACGGCCGGTGCGGATGAGCTCCTCGGCGACGCGCTTGCCCTGGTTGATCGGGATGGCGAAGCCGAGTCCGATGGAGCCGCCCTGGCGGGCGGGATCGTCCTTGTCGGCGCCCCGGATGGCACTGTTGATGCCGACCACGTGCGCCTTGGCGTCCAGGAGGGGGCCGCCGGAGTTCCCGGGGTTGATCGGGGCGTCGGTCTGCAGGGCGTCGACGTAGCTGATGTCGCTGCCGTCGCCCTTGTCGCCGCCGGCGGTGACGGGCCGGCCGGTGGCGCTGATGATGCCCGCGGTGACGGTGTTGGACAGGTCGAAGGGGGCGCCGATGGCCACGACCGGGTCGCCGACCCGCACGTTCTCCGAGTTCCCCAGGCTCAGCGGCTGCAGGCCCCGGACCCCGCTGACCTTGACCACGGCCAGGTCGTAGCCGGAGTCCCGGCCCACCAGCTCGGCGGTGACGCTCTCGCCGGTGCTGAAGGTGACCGCCATCTCCTTGGCGCCGGCGACCACGTGGTTGTTGGTCAGGATGTGCCCCTGCTGGTCGAGTACGAAGCCGGTACCCGTGCCGCTGCCGGAGGTGCCCCGCACGTGCAGGGTGACCACCCCGGGAAGGGCAGTGGCTGCGATGCCCGCGACGCTGTCGGGGGCGCGGCCCTGGTCGGCGGCCGCGGCCTGGGGCAGCTCCAGGCGGGTGCTGCTCTGGCGCTCCGCGAGGACGCCGAGGTAGCCGCCGGTCCCGCCGGCGAGCAGCGCCGTGCCCGCGGCGAGGGCCGCCACCTGCCACAGCCGGAACCCACGCCCCTGCCGGCCCCGGTCCACGACCTGCAGCGGCTGTTCGCCCCAGGGGTCGTACCGCACCTCGCGGACCGGCATCGGGGACTCGGGTTCGCCGCCGCCCTCGGGCCGCGGGGCGGGAACCCCTTCGCGGACGGTGTCCGCCGCCGTGCCCTCGGGCCGGCTCCACCACTGTGGAGCCGGATCGGTCTGCTGCCTGTCGGCCATCGGCGCTCCCCGCGTACTCGTGCGCATGTGCCGAAGATTCAACCAGGTCCCGGGTCAGCGCAGCAGGGAGACCGGGCGGGCCGAGCTCGGCGGGGAGGGGTGGAGCGGCGGGAGCGGGGTCGCGGCGGTCGACAGGAGCGTCGGCACGGCGGCCGGAGTGGGCATCCGGTCGCGGACGAACGCGCCGGTCACCGAGGCGTCGGCCACCGACACGGCGGGCCCGGGCCGGGAAGCGGGCGCGGGGGACTCCCCGCGCACGTTCGGATCCGCGGTCTCCAGCGGCATCGCCCCGCCCAAGGCGAGCGCGGCCAGGGACACCGCTCCGGCGGCGGCGAACGCGAACCGACGGCGCGGGCGGCCCACCTCGTGGATCGGGAAGCCCTCCTGCTGCGGCCGGGAGGCCGTGGGCAGGGCGTACGCGAACGAGGCCAGCGGGTCGCCCGCGGGCGGACCCCCGGGGCCGGACGGCCCGTCGAACCCGCCGCCCGGCAGCCCCTGCAGCCGCGCCAGCAGCCCGGCGGACAGCGGCGGCGGCGCGCTCTCCACGAACATGGTCTTCAGGCGGCGCTGGGCATCGGCCTCGGCCTTGCACTTGGCACAGGTGGCCAGGTGGGCGAGGACCCGCTCGCGCGCCTCGTGGTTCAGCTCCCCGTCGACCAGGGCGGCGAGCCGGTCGCCCAGGTGCTGTTCGGCGGGGGACGGACTGACGCCGCTCACTCGGCTCCGCCCTCTCCCCCGGCGCCCGGCGCGCCCACGGCCGCCCCGGCCAGCGCGCGCTGCTCGGCGCGGGCGGCGGGGGACCGGTGCTTGAGCGCCTTGCGCAGGTGCGAGCGGCCCCGGTGGATGCGGCTGCGCACGGTGCCGAGCTTCACGCCGAGCGTGGCGGCGATCTCCTCGTAGGACAGGCCCTCGATGTCGCACAGCACCACGGCCGCGCGGAACTCGGGCGCGAGGGTGTCGAGCGCCTGCTGGACGTCCGCGTCGAAGTGGGTGTCGTGCAGGACCTGCTGGGGGGACGGCTCGCGGCTGGGCAGCCGCTCGGCGGCGTCGTCGGCGAGCGCGTCGAAGCGGATGCGCTGCTTGCGGCGGACCATGTCCAGGAACAGGTTGGTCGTGATGCGGTGCAGCCAGCCCTCGAAGGTGCCGGGCGTGTACGTGGACAGCGAACGGAAGACGCGGACGAAGACCTCTTGGGTCAGGTCCTCGGCGTCGTGCTGGTTGCCCGTCAGACGGTAGGCGAGACGGTAGACCCGCGCACTGTGCGTGCTGACGATCTCCTCCCAGGAAGGAGGGGTCCACGCCTGGGAGCCCGCATCGGCGGCGAAGGTCGCGGTGGTTGCGGTGGCTGCGGTGTGGAAGCGGTCAGCGGTGTCGGTCACGGATTTCGGCTCACCCGCCGACCAGAAGAGACGTCTCAGCACGCCTCCACGATCCACAGGCGCAGCCGCACCTCCCCTGTCGGCTCTGGTGGTGTCCAGCGGAGTCCCTACCATAGCCACCCCCTCTGTCAGCTCCGGATAAGCATTTTTGCAGTAACTTTGCACGGCTCGCGGGCCCAGGAGCGCTCCGGGACTGGCGATCTGCCCGGCAGCGTCCCTTCTTATCCCGCCCACACCCCACTCAACGCCCGGTCCCATCTGCGGGTTCCCGACGTCAACGGATACAGTCACCGTTGCGCCAACTATGGGGACAGGAGAGGGTCATTACCGGCAACCGGCAGACGAGCTGGGCGTTCGCCGACGCGTTTGTCGCCGAGGACGACGCTCTGCGATGGGCCCGCGACCGGTCCAGGGAAGCGGGCCTGCGCTCGGTCTCCCCCGGTACCGGGGCCGCGCTGCGCCTGCTGGCCGCCACCGCGGACGCCAAGGCCGTCGCCGAGATCGGTACCGGAACCGGCGTCTCCGGCATCCACCTGCTCCACGGGATGCGCCCGGACGGGGTGCTGACCACGGTGGATCCCGAAGCCGACCGGCAGGCCTTCGCCCGCCAGGCCTTCCGCGCCGCCGGCTTCGCGGGCAACCGCGCGCGCTTCATCCCGGGCCGGGCACTCGACGTCCTGCCCCGCCTCGCCGACGGCGGCTACGACCTCGTCTTCTGCGACGGCGACCCGGCCGAGTCCCTCGAGTACCTCGCTGAATCGTTGCGCCTGCTGCGCCCCGGCGGGCTGGTGTGCTTCGAGGGGGTCTTCTCCGACGGCCGTACGGTCGACTCCTCGGCCCAGCCGGTGGAAGTGCTCCGCGTCCGCGAGCTGTTGCGCAGCGTCCGGGAGAGCCCCGCCCTGGAGGCCGCGCTGCTCCCGGTGGGCGACGGCCTGCTGTGCGCCGTGCGGCGCTGAGCCGTCAGCGCAGCAGGGCGAACGTCAGGGCCGCCGCGCCGCCCAGGGCGCTGCCGGCGAGGACCTGGGCCGGTGTGTGCGCCTTCAGCACCAGCCGCGACCAGCCGACGGCGCCGGCGAGCAGGGCCGCGGGGAGCACGGGCGCCCCGAAGACGAGCAGCAGGATCATCACCGTGCCGCCGGCCACCGACATGTGGATGGATATCTGCCAGCCGACGGTCACCAGCAGGGACGAGGCCAGGCCGACGAGCATCGCGACGACGAGCGCGAACACGTCCGCCGGGGCGCCGAGCAGGTACAGGAGCGCGAGCCCGGCGGCGACGGAGAGCGCGCTCAGCGTCATCGGGACCATCCGCTGACGGCGTATGCGGATGTGCTGGTCGGTCAGCGCCCCGCGCCGCACGCCGACCAGGATGATCCCGATCGGGACCACCCCGCAGAACAGGGCCCCCAGCAGCCCCCAGCCGAGACCGGACCACGAGCCGGTGCTGTGCCAGCCGATCAGCAGGAGCAGGGAGACCACCAGGTTCGCCGGGGCCAGCGCGTCGGTGAGGATCCGGGCCGCCTTCTGGCGGGGGGTGCATTCCGCGAAGGCGGGGGGCGCGGGCGGCGCGGACGGGGCGGTGGGCGCGGGCGGGGCGGGCGGCGCGGGCGGGGAGAACGTCACGTCACGGCTCCGGCGATCAAGGTCGTGGTCCTGGACACAACGCTGCCCCGACCGCTGGTCGCGATCGGGGCAGCGCAGAGAATGCAGAATGCAGATGGTGCCGACGGGTCAGCCGACGACCTTCTTCAGGGCGTCACCCAGGGCGTCCGCCTCGTCCGGGGTCAGCTCGACGACGAGCCGACCGCCGCCCTCGAGCGGTACGCGCATGACGATGCCCCGCCCCTCCTTGGTGACCTCGAGCGGGCCGTCGCCCGTCCGCGGCTTCATGGCCGCCATGCTCGTTCCCCTTCCTGAAACCAGCTCATCGTCAGCCGACGGCCCCATTCAGGCGCCTAGTACCCGGCATCGAACACATTGCTTCCCAGCCATTATCCCGCATGTCAGGACCCGATGACCAACATCGGCCGGGAACGCTTGCGCAACGCGCTCGGCCAAAACCACTCATTTCGGGGACCCGCCTGCGATACTTCGCCCCCGCCCCCGGTGGACGGCCTCGGCTTTCTTTGACGCACATCACATGTGCGCATGCCGTCCGGTCCGCCATGCTGGCTCTTGCACCGGCCGTACCGGCCGGTAGCCATCCCGCGACGAAGGGGGACCCCCTGCCATGGCCGACAGCGTGCTCTACGAAGTGACCGACGGACTCGCGACCATCACGATCAACCGCCCGGACGCGATGAACGCCATGAACACGGAGGCCAAGGTCGCACTGCGCGACGCGGCCCTCGCGGCGGCCGCCGACACCGCGGTACGGGCCGTGCTGCTGACCGCGGCCGGCAGCCGGGCCTTCTGCGTGGGCCAGGACCTCAAGGAACACATCGGGAACCTGGCGGCGGACCGCGAGGGCGGCTCCTCCCTCACGATGAGCACCGTCGCCGAGCACTACAACCCGATCGTCAAGGCGCTCACGCAGATGCCGAAGCCGGTGGTGGCCGGGGTGAACGGCGTCGCGGCCGGGGCGGGCTTCGGTTTCGCGCTCGCGGCGGACTTCCGGGTCGTCGCCGACACCGCGTCCTTCAACACCTCGTTCGCCGGGGTGGCGCTGACCGCCGACTCCGGGGTCTCGTGGACCCTGCCCCGCCTCATCGGCGCCTCCCGCGCGTCCGACCTGCTGCTCTTCCCGCGCTCGGTTAAGGCCCAGGAGGCGTACGAGCTCGGCATCGCCAACCGCCTGGTCCCCGCGGACTCCCTGCACGCCGAGGCCGAGGCCGTGGCCCGCGCGCTGGCCTGCGGCCCCACGGTCGCCTACGCCGCGCTGAAGGAGTCCCTGGCGTACGGGGCCTCCCACTCGCTCGCCGACGCGCTGGAGCGCGAGGACGTCCTCCAGACCCGCGCCGGGGCCTCCGAGGACCACTCCATCGCCGTCCAGGCCTTCCTCGCGAAGCAGCCGCCGCAGTACCTCGGCCGCTGACCGCGGCGCAGGACTAGGACTACGCCTCGCGGGAGACGCAGCCCGCGAGGTGGTCGTTGACCAGGCCGCACGCCTGCATCAGCGCGTAGGCCGTGGTGGGCCCGACGAAGCGGATTCCCGCCTTCTTCAGGGCCTTGGCCAGGGCCGTGGACTCCGCGGTGACCGCCGGCACCTCGGCGGTGCTCCTCGGCGCCCGGCCCGGCCCCTTCGGGGCGTGGGACCAGATCAGCTCGTCCAGCTCCCCGGGCCGCCACCCGGCCAGCACCTTCGCGTTGGCCAGGGTGGCCTCGATCTTGGCCCGGTTGCGGATGATCCCCTCGTCCGCCAGCAGCCGCTCCGCATCGGCGGGCCCGAACTCCGCGACGGCCGCGATCTCGAACTCCGCGAAGGCCTTACGGAAGCCCGCGCGCCGGCGCAGGATCGTGATCCAGGAGAGCCCCGACTGGAAGGCCTCCAGGCACAGCCGCTCGTACAGCGCGTCGTCCCCGTGCACCGGCTTGCCCCACTCGGTGTCGTGGTAGGCGACGTAGTCCTCGGTGGACAGCCCCCAGGGACAGCGCAGGGCGCCGTCCGGCCCGGCCAGCAGCCCGGCGCCGCTCACCGTTCGTCCTTGGTGAGGTCGACCCGCTCCTCGCCCGCGCCGGGGGCGGCCGGGGAAACCGGGGCGGCCGGCGCGGCCGCCGCCGTCAGCTGTGCGATCCGCGCGTCCCGCTCGGCCAGCTCCGCCGCCAGCCGGTCCAGTACGTCGTCCACCTCGGCCATCCGGTAGCCGCGCGGCGCGACCGGCAGCCGCAGGGCGTCGATGTCCGCCCGTACGACGGGCCGGGTCTCCGGCAGCCCGTCGCCCACCCGGTCCGGCTCCGCTTCCGGCAGGACGGCCTCCGAACCGCCGCCGATCACCGCAAGGGTGACCGCTGCCACGACCACGACCAGCGCGATCATCAAGAAGAAGAACACGATCAACTCCCCTGAGAGACTCCGGCCACCAGGTTAAGGTCGCAGGCGAGGCGCATGGGCCGCCGAAGGAGGAAAGAGCAGGATGCTGCGACTGGGCAGGCGCGAGTTCGACACCCACGAGCCGGTGATCATGGCCATCGTGAACCGGACTCCGGACTCCTTCTACGACCAGGGCGCGACCTTCCGCGACGAGCCGGCGCTCGACCGGGTCGAGCAGGCCGTCGCCGAGGGCGCCGCGATCATCGACATCGGCGGGGTCAAGGCCGGCCCCGGCGAGCACGTCGACGCGGCCGAGGAGGCCCGGCGCACGGTGGGCTTCGTGGCCGAGGTCCGGCGCCGCCACCCGGACGTGGTGATCAGCGTGGACACCTGGCGGCACGAGGTCGGCGAGGCCGTCTGCGAAGCGGGGGCCGATCTGCTGAACGACGCGTGGGGCGGGGTGGACCCCGAGCTGGCCGCGGTCGCGGCGCGCCACGGGGCCGGGCTGGTGTGCACCCACGCCGGCGGGGTGGAGCCGCGCACCCGGCCGCACCGGACCTCGTACGAGGACGTCGTGGACGACATCCTGCGCGTCACGGTCGGCCTCGCCGAACGGGCCGCGGCCCTCGGTGTCCGCCGGGACGCGATCATGATCGACCCGGGCCACGACTTCGGGAAGAACACCCGGCATTCGCTGGAGGCCACGCGCCGGCTGGGGGAGATGACGGCGACGGGCTGGCCGGTCCTGGTCTCCCTGTCCAACAAGGACTTCGTCGGCGAGACCCTCGACAAGCCGGTCAAGGAGCGCCTGCTGGGCACCCTGGCCACGACGGCCGTCTCGGCCTGGCTGGGCGCCCAGGTCTACCGCGTCCACGAAGTGGCGGAGACCAGGCAGGTGCTGGACATGGTCCGCTCGATCCAGGGCCACCGGCCTCCGGCGGTCGCCCGCCGCGGACTGGCCTGAGACCGCGGAGGGCCCGGGCCGCGCCGGCCCGGGCCCTCCGTCCTGCTTCCTGCGTCCTGCTCCTGCTCCCTACTTCCCGACTTCCTTGGTCACCAGCGAGATCGCCTCGTCCACGTCGTCCGTGACGTGGAAGAGGTAGAGGTCCTTCTCCGAGGCCTTGCCCTGGGCGATCACCGTGTTCCGCAGCCAGTCGATCAGGCCGCTCCAGTACTCCGTGCCGAACAGCACGATCGGGAAGCGGGTGATCTTCTGGGTCTGGACCAGGGTCAGCGCCTCGAACAGCTCGTCCAGCGTGCCGAGGCCGCCCGGCAGGACCACGAAGCCCTGGCTGTACTTCACGAACATCGTCTTGCGGACGAAGAAGTACCGGAAGTTCAGCCCGAGGTCGACGTGCTGGTTGAGCCCCTGCTCGAAGGGGAGCTCGATGCCGAGGCCGACCGAGATGCCGCCCGCCTCGCGGGCGCCCTTGTTGGCCGCCTCCATCGCGCCCGGCCCGCCGCCGGTGATCACCGCGAAGCCCGCGTCGACCAGTGCGCCGCCGATCCGCTCGCCCGCCTCGTACTCCGGCGTTCCCGCCGGGGTGCGGGCCGATCCGAACACGCTGATCGCGGGCGGCAGCTCGGCCAGCGTGCCGAAGCCCTCGATGAACTCCGACTGGATGCGCAGGACCCGCCAGGGATCGGTGTGCACCCACTCGGAAGGCCCGGCGGAATCCAGCAGCCGCTGGTCCGTCGTACTGCCCGCCTGCACCTGGCTCCGCCTCCTCAGCACCGGCCCGAGCTGCTGCTCCTCGGGCCGACGGCGAGCGGACCCGTCAGGGTTGCCCATGATGTGCTCCCTCCTGCTGATCGTTGGATCAGGGTAGGCGCACAAAGGTGACGGCAAGCGGAATTCAGGAGGTCAGCCAGGCGCGGAGTCGTTCCTCGCAGTGCAGGATCGCCTTCGTCTCGACGCGTTCGTCGACCTTGTGGGCCAGCAGGGCGTCGCCCGGGCCGTAGTTGACCGCCGGGACGCCGAGTGCGCTGAAGCGGGAGACGTCCGTCCAGCCGAACTTGGGCATGGCGCGGCCGCCGACGGCCTCCATGAAGGCGGCCGCCGCCGGGTGCGAGAGGCCGGGGAGGGCGCCGCCCGAGGAGTCGTCGATCACGAACTCGGCGATGTCGCAGTCCGCGAACACCTCCCGCACGTGGGCGATCGCGTCGGCCTCGCTGCGGTCGGGGGCGTAGCGGAAGTTGACCGTCACCGTGCACCCGTCGGGGATCACGTTGTTGGCGACGCCGCCTTCGATGCGGACTGCGTTGAGGCCCTCGTGGTACTCCAGTCCGTCGATCACCGGCTTGCGCGGCTCGTACGCCGCCAGCCGGGCCAGGATCGGCGCCGCCGAGTGGATCGCGTTGGAGCCCATCCAGCTGCGCGCGGAGTGCGCGCGCTCCCCCGAGGTGCGCAGCAGCACGCGCAGGGTGCCCTGGCAGCCGCCCTCGACCTCGGCGTTGGAGGGCTCGAGCAGCACCGCGAAGTCGCCGGTCAGCCAGTCGGGGTGGGCTTCGGCCACCTTGCCCAGGCCGTTGAGGTCGGCGGCGACCTCCTCCTGGTCGTAGAAGACGAAGGTGAGGTCCCGGTTCGGCTCGGGGACGGTGGCCGCGATGCGCAGCTGCACGGCGACGCCCGACTTCATGTCCGTCGTCCCGCAGCCCCACAGCACGTCGTTCTCGTCGAGGCGGGAGGGGACGTTGTCGGCGATCGGCACGGTGTCGAGGTGGCCGGCGAGCACGACCCGCTCGGAGCGGCCGAGGTGCGTGCGGGCGACGACGTTGTTGCCGAAGCGGTCCACGGTCAGGTGCGGCAGGGCCCGCAGCGCGCGCTCCACGAGGTCGGCGAGTACCTTCTCGTCGCCGCTCACGGAGGGGATGTCGACGAGCCGGGCGGTCAGCTCGGCGGCGTCCAGGGTGAGGTCCAGCTCGGATTCCGGCATGGAACCGACCCTAACGCGCCCGGCTCGGGGCGGCCTCGGACGTCCGGCCGCTGGACGCGTCATATGCCTCAAGTACGGTGGGCCGCGTGTCCGAGACCCGTGATCCTCGCCCCCGTCGTCGCAGGCCGCTCCGCGTGGCCGTAGGTCTGCTCGTCCTGTTCGCGGTGATCGGCTATTTCGCCGTCCAGCGGTACTCCAACGGCGGTGCGGGCGCCCCGTACTGCACGGCCACCTCGACCGCCGCCGGCGGGCAGAAGTACGAGATGACGCCGGAGCAGGCGGCGAACGCGGCGACGATAGCCGCCGTCGGCATCTCCAAGGGGTTGCCGGACCGGGCGGTGACCATCGCGCTGGCGACCGCCATGCAGGAGTCGGCGCTGCGCAACCTCGACCACGGCGACCGGGACTCGCTGGGCCTGTTCCAGCAGCGGCCCTCGATGGGCTGGGGCACGCCGGAGCAGATCACGGACCCGGTGTACTCGGCCGGGATCTTCTACGACCACCTCGTGGACGTGCCGGGTTACTCGCGGCTGCCGTTGACGGTGGCGGCGCAGAAGGTGCAGCGCAGCGGCTACCCGCAGGCGTACGCGAAGCACGAGACGGACGCGACGGTCCTGACGGCGGCCTTCGGCGAGGGCGGGGTGCTGTCCTGCTCGGGCCCGGCCCCGCTGAAGGGCGATCCGGAGAAGGTGAAGGCGGAGCTGGCACGGGCCTTCGGCAAGGAGGCACTGGCCGGCGCAGGCACCGGGGCCGGCGCAGGCACCGGGACCGGAGGCGGATCCGGGGCCGGCACCGCGGCCGGCGGCGCGGAGGCCGGCCGGACGGGTCCGGGCGGGACCGCGGAGCCGGAGGTCACCCTGCGGCTGAAGCGGGACGGCGGGCCTGCGGAGGAGCGGCGCGGCCGGGCGATGGCGCACTGGGCGGTGGCCCGGTCGCACGAGCTGGGCATCGCCCGGGTCTCGTACCGGGGCGACGGCTGGACCGGCGGACAGGCCCGGGGCGCGTGGCAGCGCAAGGGCGGCGGCCCCGGCACGTCCGGCGACGGCGACCCGCACCACGCCCTCGGCGACGAAGTCCGGATCTTCATCGCCCGCTGAGGCCCGCCGGGACCCGGCCGCGCGTACGAGGGGTCACTCCTGCGGGGGTGGCCGACACGGCGGCCGCGGGGGCCGTGAAGGGACAGAAGGCCTGGTGGGCGCGCGTCCAATGCGCTTGTCGCGGAAGCCGATTAAACGATGCGTTACCGATCTTTTACCCACCGGCTCCGCAACTCCACCCGCCCCACGAGCGGTTGTACACGGCGTACTCAGCCGCTACCGCTTAGGAGCATCATGTCCCTCCCCCTGACCCGTCGGATCGCCCGCACCGCGCTGCTCCTCGCAGCCGGGGCAGCCCCCGTGGTCGGTGCGGCCGGCGCGGCCAGCGCCGCGGACGCCCCGGACGCCGCGGCCGCGACGACGGCGGCGGCCACGGACACGGCGAGCACCGCCGTCGAGGCCGTTCCGGCCGCCGCCCCCGCCGCCGACGTGACCCACAAGGCGGGCAGCCTGCTCGGCGGCCTGCCCGCCACGCAGCAGCTCCCGGCGGCCCCGCTGGCCGGCGACCTGCCGGGCGGGGACCTGCCGGGCGGGCTCCCCGGTGAGCTGCCGGGCGGTCTGCCGGGCGGTCTGCCGGGCGGCCTCACGGGCGGCCTGCCCGGTGGCCTGCCGCTGGGCTGACACACCGCAGGAACACCGAAGGGGCCGGGAGCGCGAACTCCCGGCCCCTTCGGGCCGTCCGGCGGCGGTGGCTCAGCCCAGGCGCTTGACCGCGGCCTCGACGCGCTCGTCGGTGGCGGTGAAGGCCACGCGCACGAACCGCGCGCCCGCCTCCCCGTAGAAGTCGCCCGGCGCGACCAGGATGCCCAGGTCGGCGAGGTGGGCCACGGTGTCCCAGCAGGGCTCGTCCCGGGTCACCCACAGGTAGAGGCTGGCCTCGCTGTGCTCGACCCGGAAGCCGTGCGCCTCCAGCGCCGTGCGCAGGGCCGCGCGGCGGGCCGCGTAGCGGGCGCGCTGCTCCTCGACGTGGCGGTCGTCGCCGAGCGCGGCGACCGTGGCCGCCTGCACCGGGGCGGGGGTCATCATGCCGCCGTGCTTGCGGATCTCCAGCAGCTCGCCGAGCACGTCCGCGTCACCGGCGATGAAGGCGGCCCGGTAGCCGGCCAGGTTGGAGCGCTTGGAGAGCGAGTGGACGGCGACGAGGCCCTCGTACGAGCCCCCGCACACGTCGTCGTGGAGGACGGAGACCGGCTCGGCCTCCCAGCCCAGCTCCAGGTAGCACTCGTCGCTGAAGACCAGGATGCCGTGCTCGCGCGCCCAGCCCACGATCCGGATCAGCTCCTCCTTGGAGAGGACCTTGCCGGTGGGGTTGGACGGGGAGTTGAGCCACAGCAGCTTCACGCCGGCCGGGTCGAGCTCCGTCGGGTCGTCGTAGACCACGGCCTCGGCGCCGCACAGCCGCGCGCCGACCTCGTAGGTGGGGTACGCGAGCCGGGGGTACGCCACCTTGTCCCCCGCGCCCAGGCCCAGCTGGGTCGGCAGCCAGGCCACCAGCTCCTTCGAGCCGACGACCGGCAGGACGTTGCGGTGCTCGGCGGCGCTCGCGCCGAGGCGGTCGCGCAGCCAGCCGGTGATCGCGTCGCGCAGCGCGGCCGTGCCCCACACCGTCGGGTAGCCCGGGGAGTCCGCGGCACCGATCAGGGCGCGCTGGACGAGCTCGGGCACCGGGTCCACGGGCGTGCCGACCGACAGGTCGACGATGCCGTCCGCGTGGGCCGCCGCCGTCTTCTTGTACGGCTCCAGCTTGTCCCAGGGGAAGGCGGGAAGACGGTCGGATACTGCGGCCACGGTGGTCTCTGCTCTCTCTGGGTGCTGGTCGCGAGGGTCGGCAAACACCTCGGTCCCGTGCGGCGGGCAGGCCGTACGGGACCGAGTGGCGTTCGTGCCGTGAACCCTCAGTGAGAAGGGTTGATGTCGGCGGGAAGCGCCGCGATGAAGGGGTGGTCGCGCTCGATCAGGCCGAGCTTGGAGGCACCACCGGGCGAACCGAGCTCGTCGAAGAACTCGACGTTCGCCTTGTAGTAGTCCTTCCACTCCTCCGGGGTGTCGTCCTCGTAGAAGATGGCCTCGACCGGGCAGACCGGCTCACACGCACCACAGTCGACGCACTCGTCCGGGTGGATGTACAAGGACCGCTGGCCCTCGTAGATGCAGTCGACGGGGCACTCTTCGATGCATGCCTTGTCCTTGACGTCGACACAAGGCTCCGCGATGACGTAGGTCACGCTCTCGTTCCTCCTCGGTAGGGCTTTCCATATCGCGCGGGAGCGCGGCGTCGTCGATGCCCGCCCCTAGTATCTCCGTTCCCGGGCACGATCCGAACAGGAGGGGCGGACAGAGCTGTGGAAATCACTGCCGGTGGACTGCTGGAGGTCCGTATTACCCCCGCTGACGTGGGTAAACGAGTCTCTGTACGACGGGTGGAGCGCGGGTCGAGCGGGACCCCCACGTACACGGACACCGTAGGGGTTCTCACATCCTGGGACGCGGGTGTGCTGCTGATCACACAAAAGAATGGAAAGTCCGTCCGCATCGCGGAATCCTCGCTGGTCGCGGGCAAGGTCGTGCCTCCCGCGCCGGCCCGCCGGAGGGGTCCTGCGGCCTCTTTCGAGGAGCTCTCGAGGGTCGCCGCGCGGGCCTGGCAGCCGCTGGAGAGCGAGCCGCTGGGCGAGTGGACGCTGCGGGCGGCCGCCGGATTCACCCGTCGGGCCAACTCGGTGCTGCCGCTCGGCGATCCGGGGATACCGCTGGACGATGCACTCGCTCGAGTGACCTCCTGGTACGCGCAGCGAGCACTTCCGGCGTACGTGCAGGCCGCCACGGGCGCCGTCGGGACGCAGGAACTGCTGATCGCGGAGCTGGAGCGGCGCGGCTGGGCGGCCGAGGTGTCGGCGGAGGTACGGACCGGGGCGCTGGCCCCGGTCGGGGACGTGGACGCGCCCGCCGCCGGGGCCGTACGCCTGACCCGTACCCCCGACGAGGCGTGGCTCGCGCGCTACGGCAAGGTCGCCGACCCGGAGGTGGCCCGGCGGGTGCTGGTCGAGGGCCCGTCGGTGTGGTTCGCGGCGCTGCCCGGGGGCCGGGCCATCGGGCGCTGCGTGGTGGACGGGCGGTGGGCCGGTTTCGCGGCGGTCACCGTCGATCCCGCGCACCGGCGGGAGGGTCTGGCGACCGCGGTGATGGCGGCGCTGGCGCGGCGGGCGCTGGAGGAGGGGGCGTCGGCGGCCTGGCTCCAGGTGGAGACGGACAACCCGGGAGCGCGGGCCCTGTACGACGGGCTGGGCTTCGCCACGCACCACACCTACCACCACTACCGGCCGGCGCGGTGACCCCGCAGGAGCGGCGCGAGCAGTTCGCCGCGGAGGCCCGGTCGGAGCGGCCGGACCTGGCGCTGCTGTGCCTGCTGCTGGCGGCGGAGGCGGATCCGGAGCTGGACGAGCGCGCCATGGACTGGGCGCAGATCGAGCTGGACCGGCTGGCCGGGATGCTGCCGTACGGGCTGCGGGGCGGGCGGGCCTGGGCGGCGGCGGTGACGGAACTGCTCGGCGGACGGCTCGGCTTCCACGGCACCCCGGCGGACTACGAGCGGCTGTCCTCCTCCCTCCTGCACGAGGTGCTGCGGCGGCGCCGGGGCCTGCCGATCCTGCTGTCCGTCGTCTGGCTGGAGGTCGCCCGGCGGGCGGGGGCGCCGGTGTACGGGCTGGGGCTGCCGGGGCACTTCGTGGTGGGCTTCGGGGATCCGGAGGAGGGCGTGGTGGTCGACCCGTTCGCGGGCGGCGCGTCCTTGGGGGCGGGGCCGGCGGAGCTGGCGGAGGGGCCGCGGAGCCCGGCGCGCACGCTGGACATCGTGCTGCGGATCCTGAACAACATCCGGGCCTGGGCCTCGTCCCGCCCGGAGCAGTCGGGGGTCGCGCTGTGGGCGCTGGAGCTGTCGCTGCTGCTGCCGTCGCATCCGGCGTCGCTGCGGTACGAGCGGGCGCGGCTGCTGGTGGAACGGGGTGCCTTCCGGGACGGCGCGGCGGAGCTGGAGGCGTACGCGGACGTGGTCGACGCGGTGGACGCCGGTGCGGCCGCCCGCATCCGCAGCGAAGCCACGGCCGCCCGCGCCCTCCTGAACTGACCCGTCCCGCCCCCCACCTCCCGGGCTCCGCCGAAACCCCTGGGCTCCGCCGGGTCGCGCAGGCCCGGGGGCCCGGGGCTGATCCCCGCCAGCGGCAGCCCCCCACACCCAGCCCCGCCGGCGCTTGAGGCGCGGGGCCCGGGGGCCGGCCCCCGGCAGCGGCGCCCCCCTGCCCGACGGGCTGAACAGGGCGCCGCACGCCGGCCACACCCAGCCCCGCCGGTCGTGGCCGAGGTAGTCGACGACGGTCCGGGTGAGCGGGCGCATGTACGGGGCGAGCAGCACGATCTTCTTGGCGTCGAGCGTG